>JBCAWW010000352.1:0-6206 GCA_038534415.1 Bacteroidota bacterium
ATACAAGGACGGCAATCTCAGCACCGATAGTGTTGATTTTTATCTAGCTGACTACCGCTTCACTGACAACACTCAAGACTATATTGTCAAAGACTGGGTTTGGTTGGATCTCACCAGCCTTGGTGATGCTGACAGCCTCCTTTTTGGTCTTAGTTCTAGCGACACCGGTGTTTCCGGTATGAATACGCCCGCTTACTTTTGTATCGACAACTTCAAAACGAGAAACTTTGCGACTTCCATTGCTCATGCTCAGCAGCTAAGCCTGCGCTTCTACCCTAACCCAGCGCAAAGTGAAATCAATATCGATTGGGAGCACAACGAATCAGCGGAAGTTGCTGTATTGAATCTGCAAGGGGCAATCGTTCGGCAAGGCCGCCTCAAGCAAGGACGCAATCAAATCTCGCTTGCAGATCTTAGCGCGGGCATCTATCTTTTGAGAGTAACTAGCCAAAACGCTAGCAGCACGCAGCGTTTTGTGAAACAATAATGCCATGATCCACCAAATCGCCACTCTCATCTTAGAAAATCCTAAGCACGGAATTTTGAGTTATCTCCGCGATAACAAAGACACCATCCCTTATCCACATCATTGGGATATGTTTGGGGGCTATGTAGAGGAAGGCGAGACGGTGGAAGAGGCATTGGTACGAGAACTGCAAGAGGAGCTGGGGATTGACTTGAAGGAATATACTTTTTTTAGAAAGTATGAACTTCGGGGCACTGAACCGGCCGACAATGACAAGCACGTTTTCTATGCTCAAATCCATGAGGACTTAGAAAACTTGACCTTATATGAAGGCGAACGTCTAGGGTATTTCAAGCGAGAAATGATCCCAGACGTTCGTTTTGCTAGTATCCACAAGCAGATACTGATGGATTATTTTGAAGTGGTGCCTCAGCCTTAAAAGGGTCTCAGTTTTGGGATTGCTGCGGCGCAGAACGCTCATCCTCAACTGCTAGCAGCAAGCGAGAATCGTTCTGCGCAGCAGTAAGCATCAATCTTTGCGAAACCCATCAAAGCTTAGTAGGTAGGAAGACTTGAACGCCAAAGTTAAAATTCACACTCGCAGATTCAGGTCTGAGGCCATTGTTTAGGCGGAGTGAATAAAGGCCAGAAACGATACCAGTTAAAGCAAGATTAGGCGTCAAAAATGCATTAAGCCCAACCCCACCACCACTTGTCCATTCAGTAAAATTCGCTCGAAAAATGTTCGGAGTTTGATTGGGCAGAAAAATATCAGCAATCGTAGAACGGAAGCCAGATTCTGCAAACACAAACCACTTTACATTTGAGGTTTGCTCCCCCGGATACCATTGTACAAAGGGCGAGAATCCCAAACTTACCCCCCAAACCAGCGGATCCGAAATACCGCTTGCACCATAAGAAAACGGCATTTTTGCCCCCAAAGCCAATCCGTCTCGCACAAAGTATGCATACTGCAAATCAGCAGCGATATCTACATTCACATTGCTTGCGCCAGAAAAAGAAAGAAAGTCTCCCTCCACAATGGCCCCAATCAAATGAGATCCTCGCTCAATCTGTGCCCTAAGCGGCGTAGCACCGAACAGGAAAAACAGCCCCAAAAGGCTGAGTAAAATTTTACCATTTACGTGTTTCATGATGATGATTTTGATAGAATAAACAGCATGCACTGAGCTTCAGCGCATGGCCAAATCTCTATATTCCTTCAAAATGCCCGATTTCTGCTTAGCTAATAGACGAGTAAGAGGCCGGATTTGTTGGCGTATAAATACGTATAATCATTCTCCTATCTGTCTTAGGTCATTTTTTTGGCTAACTTTGCAGCTACTTTTGAGTTATAGTCTGCAAGACATACATTTATAATGGGTAAAATCACCGAAATAAAGGACGAAGTAACCATCAAATTTGCCGGAGATTCTGGCGATGGGATGCAGCTTACGGGCACCTTATTTACCGACAATACGGCCCTCACCGGATCAGACTTAGCGACTTTTCCGGACTTCCCTGCCGAAATTCGCGCCCCTCTTGGTACACTCGCAGGGGTTTCTGGCTTCCAACTACACTTTGGCAGCATGGAGATCACGACTCCAGGAGATGAATTTGATGTGCTGGTAGCCATGAATGCTGCTGCCCTCAAAGCCAATCTGGCTATGGTCCGCTCTACCGGAACGATCATCCTCAATACCGATGGTTTTGACTCCAAGAACTTGCGCCTCGCGCATTATGAAGAGGGAGCCAATCCAGTAGAAGATGATAGCCTAGAAGGTTTTCAGGTGCATAAGATGGCAGTTACCAAACTGACCAGAGAGTGCCTGAAAGAAGCGCCGCTAGGAACCAAAGAAAAAGATCGCTGTAAAAATATGTTCGTATTGGGCTTCCTGTATTGGCGATACAATCGCGATATGGGCAATACGATTCGCTTTTTAGAGTCAAAGTTTGCCAAGAAACCAGAGGTATTAGAAGCGAACCTCAAAGTATTGAAAGCAGGATATCATTACGGTGATACCACTGAGACTTTCATGACACGCTTTGAGATCAAGTCGGCTCCTCTCGCCAAAGGTACTTATCGCAATATCATGGGCAATCAAGCTTTAGTAATAGGCCTGATTGCTGCCGCCAAACAAGCCAATCTGGACTTGTTTTATGGCTCTTATCCTATCACCCCAGCTTCTGATATTTTGCATGGATTGTCTCGCCATAAAAACTATGGCGTAAAGACTTTTCAAGCAGAAGATGAAATTGCAGCGGTTTGTTCTGCCATTGGGGCCGCATATGGTGGCGATCTAGGCATTACAGGTACTTCTGGTCCTGGTGTTGCCTTGAAGGCTGAAGCCATAGGTTTGGCGATGATATTAGAGCTTCCGCTCGTAGTGATAGACGTTCAGCGAGGCGGACCTTCTACCGGACTACCGACCAAGACAGAGCAATCTGACTTGCTGCAAGCAATGTATGGCCGTAATGGAGAGGCTCCTCTGCCCGTAGTTTCGGCCAAGTCTCCTTCAGATTGTTTTGAGGCTGCTTTTGAAGCTTGTCGCATCGCGCTTGAGCATATGACACCCGTGATGTTGCTTAGTGATGGTTATATCGCCAATGGCGCTGAGCCTTGGCGTTTTCCGCAGGCCAAAGAGCTGGTGAGCATCAATCCTAAGTTTGCAGAGGCAAGAGAAGTAAGTGGCGATGAGGTCGAGGCCTTCTTGCCTTATGCCCGTGATGAACGCTTAGTAAGAGAGTGGGCCCTACCGGGAACGCCTGGCCTAGCGCACCGTATTGGTGGGTTGGAGAAGGAAGACGGTACTGGCAATGTATCCTACAACCCTCAGAACCACGAGCACATGGTCAAAACCCGAGAAGCTAAGGTAGCGCGTATCGCGGATTCTATCCCTAAGCAAACGGTGGAGATTGGACCAGAAAAAGGTGAATTATTGGTATTGGGTTGGGGTTCTACTTATGGCGTCATCCGTCAGGTAGTGATGGAGCTCGTAGCCGAAGGGCACAAAGTAGCCCACGCTCACCTTAGATATATCAATCCGTTTCCAAGCAATCTGGAAGAGGTACTCAATAACTATGATCATGTATTGATCCCAGAAATCAACAACGGCCAATTGATCAAACTGATCAAGGAACGGTTTATGATTCCTGCCGTGGGCTACAATAAGATCCAAGGTATTCCGATTACGAAAGCAGAACTTGCTCAAGCGGCAAGAGACATTTTGGCTCAAGCCTAAAAGATTAAGAATTCATGGCTAATCTCACGATAAATTCAAACGGTAAGGGAGCTGCCCCGCTCAAAGCAAAAGACTTTGCCACGGACCAAGACGTACGTTGGTGTCCCGGTTGTGGGGATTATTCGATCCTTAAGCAAGTACAAACCGTTTTTGCTCAATTAGGGCTCAATAAAGACGAGGTAGCGATAATCTCCGGTATCGGATGTTCCTCTCGCTTCCCCTATTATATGAACACTTATGGTATGCACTCCATCCATGGACGTGCCCCAGCGGTTGCTTCAGGCCTACGTATGGCCAATCCTGATCTTAGCCTTTGGCTGATCACAGGTGATGGGGACGGACTTTCGATTGGTGGCAATCACTTACTGCATTTCCTGCGGAGAAACTTCAACATCAATATGTTGCTGTTCAACAATCAGATTTACGGTCTGACCAAAGGACAGTATTCTCCGACTTCAGAGGTTTCTAAGGTTACCAAGTCTACGCCTATGGGTTCCTTGGATCATCCCATCAATCCTTTGGCGGTTGCTATGGGAGCGGATGCAAGCTTTGTAGCCCGCAGTATGGACCGTGATCCTAAACATTTGCAAGCTATGCTACACCGTAGCTATGAGCACAAAGGCGCTTCCTTCTTAGAGATCTATCAAAATTGCAACATCTTTAACGATGGTGCTTTCTTTACCTTCACTGATAAAAAGACCAAGTCGGAGACTGCCATGTTCTTGGAGCAGGGACAGCCGCTTCGTTTTGGAAGCGAGGTAGAAAAAGGTATCATCATCGACGGCTTGCGTCCAAGAGTTGTCAATCTCGCTGACGGATATAGCGCTGACGATCTTTGGATTCACGACGAATCTGATATGTACAAAGCGCAAATCTTGGTTCGCTTTTTTGATGATCCTCGCACCAAAGAAGATTACTTCCCCCGTCCATTTGGAGTCATTTATGAAGCAGATCGTCCCTGCTACGAAGACTTACTTTTTGAACAGCTAAACGCAGCTGTAGAGCAAAAAGGTAGCGGTGATCTAGACGCCTTGTTGTCTGGCAACCTGACTTGGACCATTGACTAAAACATGCTAAAAAGAGCTTAGAACAAGCTTTTTATTGCTAAAAACCGATATTTACAGGCTGGCCATTTGGTCAGCCTGTGCTGTATCCAAGCCTTATCTTATGCCGTAGATAATGCTATCTTGTCCACAGACACACCTATTAGCCTATGGCAAACGAAATCATAAAAGCCCTGCCAGAATTAGTCGAAGCAGGACTAATTAGCACCCAAAAGGCAGAAGACATTCGACTATATTATGAGTCGAAAAAGCAGCCTGCCCAAAATCGTCTCCTCGTGATCTTCTCCATCCTAGGAGCGATCCTCGTAGGCTTGGGCATCATCTTGATTATCGCCCATAATTGGGACGATCTCAGTCGAACGGTCAAATCGGTATTTGCCTTTATCCCCCTGCTCATCGGTCAAGCCGCCTGTGCTTATACCCTTCTTCGCAAAGCAGACAATACCGCTTGGAAAGAAGGGGCCGCCGCCTTTTTGATCTTTGGCGTGGGCGCGAGCATCTCACTCATCAGTCAGATCTACAATATTGAGGGCGACCTTGGTGGCTTTATGCTACTCTGGATGCTCCTGATCGCTCCTCTGATGTACCTGCTAAAGTCTTCTATCAGTTCCTTGCTATTTATTGCGGGGATCACCTATTATGCGACCATAGTGGGGTATGATCAGTATCCTTCGGAGAACGCTTGGCCTTATTGGGGTTTGTTGCTAGTAGCTCTCCCCTATTATTTAAATCTGATCAAAATCCAGCCTGAAGGAAATTTCACTCGCTTTCACCACTGGTTTTTCCCCTTGTCTCTCACGATCTGCCTCGGCATTTGGAGCGATGGTATGGACGAATGGATGCTACCCGCCTACATCTCCATGTTTGGCTGCCTCTATATCATTGGCAATTTGCCCTATTTCAAAAATCTCAAAGGCATCAATAATGGCTATCTCATTATTGGGGCTTTGGGCAGTATGAGCCTATTGATTACCCTTAGTTTTGATTGGTTTTGGGAGGATGTCAGTAGGATGAAGGAGGGTATAGGATATTTTTATTCGATACAAGAGTTTTGGCTCTTAGCCGCCTTGAGTGTGATCGGGCTTGGCTTATTACTTTGGTCCAAGCGCAGCGGCAACTGGCGGGAGATTAGGCCTTTAGAAGTAGTCTTTTTGTTGGTTCTCCTAGTCTTTATCCTTGGCTTTCAAGCCCAAATGGCTTCCAGAGTTCTGATCAGTATCATTATTCTCGCCACTGGCCTTTTTACCATCCTTGAAGGAGCGCGCAAAGACCATCTCGGCATCTTGAATTATGGCCTCATGATCATTACTGCTTTGATAGTAAGCCGCTTCTTTGACCAAGAAATCAGCTTTGTGATCCGCGGTATTATGTTCGTTGTAGTCGGTATTAGTTTCTTCACCGCTAATTATCTCATGATCCAAAAACGCAAAAAAG
>JBCAWW010000353.1:0-6201 GCA_038534415.1 Bacteroidota bacterium
CTACAAAAACCATTGAAGTCTCCACTCAAGTTTACGCTATTAAATGGATCGTTGTAGCAACTGTGCGCTCTTGACCGATGCTGACAATGACATGATCTATGAAATTGACATCGAGTTAGAATCTGATTCTGCTCAGTATTTGTTTAGCCTCGACAATGGTGCTAAGATCGAATCCTTCCAGGTAGGTGCTGAGTGTACACGTACGACGACCACTCCTCAGGGCGTGTTTACCAACCGCTATGTCTCTACTACCGTAGATACTGTTTTAGCTGCAAGTTGCTGGAACTTCTGTGAGACTTGTGATGCGGTTTCTATCGAGCAAGATTTGAGCAATAGCCTCTTTACGATCCAGCCCAATAGAGTACAAGATGCTTTCAAGGTTGATTTTGGTACAGCTTCGCTGAACGCTAATAACCAACTTGAGGTCATCGATGCCACTGGCAAATTGGTTTATCGTTCGCGAATAGCGCCTGGCACCCAAGCAGAGACGATCAAAGTCAGCAACTGGGCCAAAGGTATCTATCTCGTTCGCTTTATCAGCAACGATCAATTTCAGATCCAAAAGGTTTTAGTTGAATAGTAAGACCTAGTAAAAATATCAAGCGTCATCCAAATCTGGGTGGCGCTTTTTTATTTTGGTGAGATTGCGTTTCAAGGTCTGTTCCAGAACGCCTAGCTTCACAGGCTTACTCAGATAATCATCCATACCGACAGCTAGATACTTCTCTCGATCGCCTAACATAGCATTGGCCGTCATCGCAATAATAATAGGTTGGCGCTCAACAGAGATTGAAGCACGAATAGTTTCAGTGGCCTCCATGCCATCCATCTCAGGCATCTGGATGTCCATAAAAACGATATCATAATCTTGTCGCTGAAGGGCTTCAAAGGCTTCTTTGCCATTGCCCACTATATCGATCCGAAACCCTAGCTTAGAGAGCATACGGTTGGCCACTTTTTGATTGACCAGATTATCTTCTGCCAATAAGATCTTAACCGCAACAAGCTCCCCGAGTGCTGCTGCCACCTTAGCTTCGGCTTTAATTTGAGGCTGAGTATCTTTTGGTTCCTTGGCGCGTGATAGCGTTCCCAGAGGGATCTCAAACTGAAAATTACTCCCCCGACCAAGGGCACTTTCTACCCAGATCCGTCCCTTCATGTTTTGGACTAATCTTTTACTGATCGCCAAACCTAGGCCAGTCCCTCCAAACTTGCGCGTAGTTGAAGCATCTACCTGGCTAAAGGGTTCAAATAAACGGTCTAAGCGTTCGGATGGAATCCCGATCCCACTATCCATCACCTCAAAATGATAATAATCGAGATCCTCCTTCGCTCGCCTACTGACACGAATTTTGACTCCACCTTGAGGAGTAAATTTCACCGCATTGGCAATCAAATTGGTCAACACTTGCCTGAGACGCGTGATATCTCCATTTACGACATTGACACAATCCTCAGCAATATCTAGGGTGAGCTCAATTTGCTTGGCCTCAGCTTGAAGCTGCAACAAATCCATGGCATCAGTAATACAAGACTTTAACTCAAACGGATGTACCTCCAATTCGATATTGCCAGATTCTACTTTCGAAAAGTCGAGAATGTCATTGATAATTGTCAGGAGTGCATCCCCACTATTTCGGATGGTATGGATCAAGTCTTTTTGGTCCTCATTGAGTGGAGAATCTAACACTAAGCCTGCTATGCCAATTACGCCATTGAGAGGGGTACGAATTTCGTGGCTCATGTTTGCCAAAAACTGTCCCTTGGCAATATTGGCAGATTCCGCAGCTTCCTTTGCCTCTATCAATTGCTGCTTTGCATGCTCTAAGTCAGCAATCAAATCCTTTGTTTGATTAAAAAACTCGGACAAATATTGTTCATATACCCATGCGATTCCCGTTACGAGTAGCGTAGTCATACTCAGACAGATCGTAAAAATAGTAGTGTAGAGCTGCTGGTCCACCACCATGATTGCTTCTAAATAATCCCTATTGATATAGAGACCAATAAAGATGGCCACCACGATGAGAGCAAGGTAAACCCCTGTCCGCATATTGAGGATAAACATGGCACTTAAAGGCCAAACCAAGAAAAAAACAATGGAGGAGGACTTTAATCCTCCTAGCACAAGACACAGGAGCAATAACAAAATCCCAGACTCGACATAATACAACACCCCAGCGAGTTGGATATTGGCATACCAGCGAAGCAAAAAGGGGTTGAGCAAAATCAAACAACCCAAGCTAAGAGGCAGATAATCAGAGGTGTCTAATCTTCCCGTAAGGAGAAAAGAAATGAAAGGGATCACAAAACAAAGCATCCCTGAAAAGAGACAAATCGCTACAAGAATTCGATGGCGACGCAACAAGTTTGCTCCCTCAATCCCTGAATAGTCCATTTTGGGAACAAAATAATCAAAGAGCATTTGAGAACGCCTGCTTTGGGGTTTCATATATGTGGCTAAGCTAATAAAGGCGAAAATCAAATTACCTGCCAGTTGTAATTCTTTAAAGTCAATTCAGCCCATGAACTTACGACTAAGCCAAGCCTCCTATCAAAGAAAGGGGGATCTCAAGACTTGTTCACAGCGTACGCAGCCTTTGATTCGTCTTAGTGTCTTTGGGGCAGATGACTTTTGTTAGCGCAGGCAAAAAACTTGACAATTTGCGCAGCCATTTTAATACAAAAGTCGTATAGTTTGCCATAAACATCTTTTTCCTTACTCAACCAATATTTTCGACGAATGAAGACATCTCAAACAAAACGCTACGTCAGTAACGAGGACTTATCTATTCCACTGTTTGAAAACCAGCTACTTAACAAACTCACTCGCACCCATATCTCAGTTCCTGTCAGTCTATTTATCATTTATGCAGGCAGCCTACTTTATTGGACATCAGCTTACACCGAAATCGGTATTGTCCAATCCTTAGGACTATTTGTCCTCGGGGTATTTGGTTTTACCCTGCTCGAATATGTCATGCACCGCTATGCATTTCACTGGTTTGAACATGATGAAGTCGACCAAGACGACTGGCAGTACAAATTTCACGGCGTTCATCATGATTATCCGAGAGACAAACAAAGACTCGCTATGCCTCCTGTAGGTAGCCTTACCCTTTCCAGTTTGATCTTGCTCGGCTTGTATTTCGTGCTAAACGATGCTGCTTTTTCCATTCTAGCCGGTATAAACCTTGGCTATGCCCTTTATCTCCTGGTGCATTATTCAGTTCATGCCTACCGCAAACCCAAAAACTTCTTAAGCATCCTTTGGAAGCATCATGCTATCCATCACTATAAAGATGATACCGTTGCTTTTGGCGTTTCCTCTCCCCTGTGGGACTATGTTTTTCGCACCATGCCGAAGTAGGCAAGACGATCTTTTATTCATAATATATTGAGCTTCAAGCCCTAATATCGGCTTGGAGCTCTTTTGCTTTGGCGAGAAAATCAATACATTGAATCTGACCCGGACGCTATTGGTACAGTGACAATAGTAGATAGTACTGAGACAAAAGTAGAAAGAACCTAGAGCAGATGAGACTGAATCTGAGGTTATTAGCCCTTCTTACTACTATCTACTCAACCCTTACTACCCAAAACCCACTTGCTTAAGCTTATTCCTATGGATACTATTACCGCTACTCCCAAATCCTTCTTTACTCGTATTTGGATTTATTCAAAGGAGATGTTTCCTGTCTTGATTTACATCCCCTTTGTGGTTGCCCTCTACTTCTGTATGAATGCTGCCACCCAAATCATCTCAGGACATGAAATTGTAGTTGACATCTACGGCATCGTAGGCATGATTTCGGCCTTTTTTATGATGCTGATGATGCGCACCTTCGACGACCTTAAAGACTTCGAAATTGATAAAGACCTTTTTCCTTGGCGGGCTACTCCCAGAGGCGATGTCCTCAAATCTGATATTCAACTCTTAAGCATCACCAGCTTTGCTACTCTGGTGATCGTCAATCTGATTTTTGCGCCTAAGACCCTCTGGATTTTTGGGATCGTGATGGTCTATCTAATCCTTACTTTCCTATGGTTTTTCAATGAAGAGATCCATCGCAAAAATCTCTATCTCACCATGGCGGACCATCAGCCCATCCCCTACTCCATCAATTTATTTTTGATCCATACTGCCCTTGCCTCCGGAGGCGCATACGATGATTTTAGCTTCAATCATCTACTGTTACTCTTTATTTTCACCCTCCCTGTAACCGCTTGGGAAACTTCTCGCAAAATTCGCTCTGAAGACAAAGAGACACATTATGAGACCTTCTCATTGCTTTTTGGCACTAAGCCTGCCACTTGGATTCCATTCATCTGTTTATTGTTGACCGGAGCTTTGGGACTTTATATCGGGGATGCTTTGAGTCTAGACCTGACGTATACCGCCATCACGATTGCCCTGATCATTTTTGTGTGTTTTTACTACATACGCTTCCTCCTCAAACCCATCCATGAGTACAATATCCTCACCCCTATTGCCATGATATTTTCGGTCTTGCTCTTTATCAATCTCATGGTACACCTACTCATGAACGCAGAGATTAGCTGGCAAATCTGATGCGAGTCTTTAGCCCTCACGAAGCGCTAGCAAAAGGGCTGGGCAAGACAGAGATCGGTGGTAAAGCATTTCATCTGCTTGAGATGATACAAGCAGATTTAGCGGTGCCTCCATTTTTGTTACTGCCTCGCAGAACGCTAGCCTCTATCCTCCGGCCCATTAGCTCGGATATCGAAGCTATTTGCCAAGATCTGGCACAGGCTCCCGAAGCAGAAATTGAGCGTTCTGCGCAGCAGCTCCAAAAACTCATACTATCACTGAGCATAGAGGACTCGCTGGCTCAAATCATACACAATCAATGTCTCGCCGCCTTTGGCAATGACTATCAAGTGGCCGTGCGCTCCTCTGGTATAGGAGAAGATGGCGCCAAGGCTTCCTTTGCAGGGATCCATCACACAGAATTATTTGTAAATCAAGCGACTTTATCCCAAAACATACTTAAGAGTATCTCTTCTGCATGGAGCTTTCCGGCGCTGGTCTACCGCAAAGCAAATGGCCTACCTTTGCATCAAATTGAGTACGCCATTGTTATTCAAAAAATGATTTCCGCGGCTAAATCCGGCATTGCTTTTTCGATGAACCTTCAGGGCAATATGGCAGACATGTTGATCGTGGCCGGCTATGGCTTAGGCGAAGGGATCGTGAGTGACCAGGTCGAAACGGATACCTATATTGTCAACCGTCAAGGCCAATCTGTCCAACGCAAAATCAATCCCAAAGAGCTTCAAATGCTCTATCAAGACGGTATCGGCCTAAAAACTCAGCCCCTCTCTGAGGAACGCCGCACTCAATCGGTCCTGAATGACCATGAGCTTTTAGCACTAAGTGAGCTGCTATTTAAATGTGAACAGCTCCTCCAACAAGCAGCTGATATAGAGTTTGCCTATGATCAAAGCGGCAACTTACATCTGCTCCAGATGCGGCCGATCTCTACGATCTCGACTGACCAACTTTATATACTTGACAATACCAATATCGTCGAAAGCTACCCCGGTATCACCCTCCCGCTCAGCTTTAGCTTTGCTCGCAATGCCTATGAACAAGTATTCAAAGGAGCATCACGAGCGTTTTGGGTGAGTGATCAAAAAATCTCAACATACTCCAAAGTATTATCTCAACTGTTGGCACATGCTTATGGCCGTGTCTACTATCGTCTCGACAATTGGTACCGCATGATGGCCCTCGTTTATAGCTCAAGAAGTTCACTTGACGCATGGGAAAAGGCGGTGGGTCTGCTGCAAACAGAAAGGCATAAGGTCCAATTCTCGCTACGCAATAAGCTCAAAACACTGCTTTCCATCATCTGGCTCGTGCTCAACTACCGCACTGGCAACAAACGTTTTTTCAAAGCATTCGCTACCAATTATGCCCTTATGCAGGATATTGAAGCCCATAAAGGCGATGCCCAAGCACTATGGCAGCATTATGAAGCATCTAGCCAAAGGCTCTTCAAACCCTGGTATCTGACCTTGATCAATGATTTCCTGGCTTTTAAGGCTTTTGGTTGGTTGCAATACTTGGTCAGACGTTTTGGGGTTTCAGAGCAAGAAGAGTTTGCCAATGACCTACTCTGTGGTATGGGCGGCGTAGAATCTGAGGAAGCTGTACTCAACGTCCTCAGACTCAAA
>JBCAWW010000354.1:0-6193 GCA_038534415.1 Bacteroidota bacterium
GGTCGATTAACTGAAGCCAAAAAATGGTTTGAAAAAGAACTAAAAACTGCCGAGGAATATGAAGATCTAACGGGCCAAAAATACGGTGCAAAATATCTGAGCCAAGTTTATGAGCGTCAAGGCAATTCCTCACTAGCCCTCAACTATCTCAAACAATACCAAACACTCAACGATTCCCTCGTCACTCTCGAATCCATCGAGACCATCAATCAACTCAACATTGAGTATGAAACCGAAAAGAAAGAAAAGGAAAACCTCATCCTACAAAATGACCTGACTCAGTCAAAGTTGGATACCGCTGAGCAAGAAGCCCTACGCAATCAAATCCTTGGCATTGCGGCTATTGTATTGCTGATCGGTTTGGGAGGCTTTATCTGGTACCGTTACCGCCAACGTATCCGGATCAAGGAGCAGGAGATGGAACTGGAACAAGAGCGCATCCGCAAAGAACAGCGACAAAAGGAAGCCGAGAAGCTACGTGAGTTGGACGACATGAAGACGCGTTTCTTTACCAATATCTCCCATGAGTTCCGGACACCGCTGACCCTTATCCTCGGTCAAAACGAGCAAGTACAATCTTCGCTAGAAGACCCGGTTTTGAAAAATCGCCTCGAAATGGTCGGCCGTAATGGCCACCGACTATTAGATTTGGTCAATCAAGTGCTAGATGTAGCCAAAATCGAGGCTGGAGGCATGGAACTCAATATGGGTCGATTGGATGCAATACCCTTTCTCAAGCATATTTTATACTCATTTGAGTCCATGGCCGATGAGAAAAAGATCAATCTCCTTTTCGAAAGTGAACTCAGCCAGCTAGACACCGCCTTCGATAGCAAAAAAATGGAAAGAGTAATTTTCAATCTGCTTTCCAATGCCATGAAGTTTACCCCTGCCGAAGGCAGTATAAAGATGAGCGTTCAGCTGCAAGCTCAAAACCTAAACATCTCTATCGCCGACTCAGGCGTAGGCATCAAAGCAAGCCAGCTAGCACACATATTCGATCGTTTTTACCAGGCTGACAGTAGCGAAAGCCAAGCCCAACCGGGTACCGGGATTGGTTTGTCGCTCGTCAAAGAACTAGTGGAGCTGCACCAAGGCCAGATTAGGGTCGAAAGTGAGCTCGGCCAAGGTACCAGCTTTCACATTAGGTTGCCGATCCCTGAAGATTTAGACGCCATCAGTGCCACCACCTTGGCCAATCAATTAAATCCTGCTGCCTTGCCGAGCAAAACGATTGCGAATACTGAGGCCATTGTCGCTGAAAATCCTGAAGCTGAGCAAATTCTGTTGATCGAAGACAATCCCGATATCCGCGCCTTCGTCAAGGAACAAATCATCAGTTTTGGTTATAAAGTCCACGAAGCAGAAAATGGACGAATCGGTTTAGAACGCGCCAAAGAGCATATTCCCGATCTCATCATTTCTGATATTATGATGCCAGAGTTGGATGGTTATGGGGTCGCAAAGGGCATGAAAGAGGACGAACGAACCAGTCATATTCCACTGATCTTACTTACCTCCAAAGCCTCAGAAGAAAGCAAAATCCAAGGCCTTGAATTGGGGATTGATGACTATTTACTTAAACCCTTCAATTCTAGAGAGTTAGAAGTGCGGATCGCCAATCTCATTGAACAACGCAAACGGCTGCGGGAGCGCTTTAGTACCGCTACGGTGATCCGCCCCAACGAAGTGAGTGCCGTGCCGATAGAGCAAACTTTTATCAAAAAAGTGCTTGAGATTATTGAGGCCAACCTCACCAACGAACAATTTAGCGTGGAGGTCCTTAGCGAGGAAGTGGGGATGAGTGTCAACAACCTCAATCGCAAGCTCAAAGCCTTGATCGACCAAACTGCTGGCAAACTGATTCGTTCTATGCGTCTCCAACGTGCGGCTGATCTCCTCAAGCAAAAAGCAGTCAATATCTCCGACATTGCTTATGATATGGGCTTTTCCAGTCCTAATCATTTCACCCGTAGCTTCAAAAAGCAGTTTGGGATTTCGCCTTCTGAGTATCAGAGTCAGGAAGCTTAGGCCACCGCTGCGCGGAACGCTTATTCGTTCTGCGAAGCAGAAAACCTCATAAAACAACTCACGAAAACCGCCTCCTATATCTCGAAGGCGTCTCTTCCTTAAACTTATTGAACTGCTTATGAAAAAAGGGCAATGACTCATAGCCACAGGCATAAGCAATTTGCGCTACCGACCAATCTGTATCAATCAACATCCTACCCGCTACATTGATGCGGTACTCATTGAGAAAACTAAAAAATGGCCGCCCCATCATTTTGCTAAAAAAGCGCGAAAAAGACTGCTCCGACATATTGACCAAATTGGCCAGTTCTTGCAAGTAGATTTTGCGCTGGTAATGCAATTCGATGAAATCATGAATTTTGGCGATGCGACTACCATATTCTGCCGGCAAATGTTGGCTAAACTTAGCGTTCGACAAAGTCGCATATTCAGCAGCAGATAAGTCTAGCAACAAAGCCAAAAGCGCCATATACAATTCCTGGCCTGCTAGTGAGGCTAATCGCTCCACTCTATCGAGATAATCCCTTCCGGCTCCTAGGTCGAAGATAATCCCCTGTGCTGCTAGCTGAAACATCCTAAACAAACGATCTAGCTCTGGCACAGTAGCAAAAATCCCTTCATTCCATTGGATGACAGTACTGCTTGCCGGTCCCTCTTTCTTTGCTTGATCCTTCCAGCAATGTGGCAAATTGGGACCCAATAAAACCAATTCTCCCGCTTCAAATGGCCCCACAAAGTCGCCGATAAACTTAGTGCCAGTACTTGCTTTGATATAAGTGAGCTCCAATTGAGGATGAAAATGCCAAGGGGCATCAAATCGTTGCTGTTCATAGTGAAAGGCCAAAATACTTTGCTCTACGCCCAATCGGATTTCCTCTAACTCTGGCTTCATGAGTTGTTTATTTTGTGCCTATTTGCCTTAGATTTATAGATGTGATGACAAAATAGTTTATTTTTTGATCAAAATAGGAAAGGATTCTCTCCCTACTTTCGGCGATCATTGTATCAGTCATCCTTTACACTACTCGCCATGCCTCTCTCTTCTCTCAGTGCCATTGCTACTGGTAAGGGCCAATTTGTCATCGAAGCGGTAACGCTCGCCGAACCACAAGCGGACGAAATCATCGTCAAAGTCAAAGCGGCTGGACTATGTCATACAGATTATGATTCACTTTCTTGGGGCAAAGCGATCGTGATGGGACATGAAGGTGCTGGAGTGGTGTATCAAGTAGGGGCGGCAATTGAGGATTTGCAGATGGGTGATCAGGTGATTCTCAATTGGGCTACGCCTTGTATGCATTGTTTTCAGTGTCAAGAAGGCAACCAACATATCTGCGAAAAACACTCTCCCGTAGTGGCGGGGGCCAACGGTCATACGCCTGGACATGCTCGTTTAGCGGCCACTGCGTGGAACGATCAGCCGATTGAGCGTTCTTTCAATCTCGGTACCCTGAGTGAATATGCCATTGTTAAGCGATCTGCGGCGGTCAAAGTCGATATTACGGATCTTAATTTTTCGGCTGCTAGTATTATCAGTTGCGGAGTGATGACGGGCTACGGTTCTGTCGTCAATGCCGCCAAAGTACAAGCGGGTAGTTCGGTAGTGGTCTTGGGTTGTGGCGGGGTTGGGCTCAATGTAATTCAGGGGGCAAAAATCGCTGGCGCTGCGAAGATTATCGCCATAGACATCAATTCCCAAAAGCTAGCTTTTGCCAAGCAGTTTGGCGCTACGGATCTTATTTTGGCGGATAAAAATGATGTGGGGCTCTTAGCTGCCGCCGAAAAAGTAAAAGCCCTTTGCCACGGCAGGGGAGCTGATTATGCTTTCGAAAGCACTGCCATTCCTGCCTTAGGAGCGGCCCCATTAGCCATGATTCGTAATGCCGGAACTGCAGTGCAGGTCAGTGGTATTGAAGAAGAAATTACCATTGATATGCGACTTTTTGAGTGGGACAAAACCTATATCAATCCGCTTTATGGCCAATGTCGTCCGCAAATCGATTTTCCTAAGCTGATGGCGCTATATCAAAAGGGGAGTCTCAAACTCGATGAAATGATCACCCGCGAATATCGCCTGCAAGACCTCTCTCAAGCGTTTGAAGATATGCTCGCCGGCAAAAATGCCAAAGGTGTCGTCATTTTTGACTAAGTCTCACTTTTAACCGCTTCCGTTATCAGCCAGTTTCCCACTATCGAATTATCATCGCCCACTTTTGTGAGGGATCACTTGCATTTTATTACTGTCAAAAGTCCGCATCTCCGGGCTCGTGGCGACATTTGCGTCTACCTGCCTGAAACCGCTGCTTCGCAAGAGGATTTGCCCCTTTATATCCTTTTACACGGTGTTTATGGCAGTGCATGGGCTTGGGCTTTGAAAGGGGGCGCACATCTTACCGCTGATCGATTGATCCGAGCCGCAGAGATCCAAGCCGCCATTGTCGTCATGCCTTCAGATGGTCTTTGGGGCGATGGTTCAGCCTATTTTAAGCACCATCATCAAGATTTTGCCCAATGGATCGTTTCGGATGTGCCCCAGGCGGTTATTGAATGTTTTCCTGCTGCTAGCCAGCAGTCTCCGCTTTGTATTGGCGGCTTATCCATGGGAGGGTATGGGGCACTTTCTTTGGGTTCACGCTTCGCGGAACGCTTCTCCGCCATCTCTGGACATAGTGCGATCACCGACTTGCAGCAAATGACGCAATTTGTCGAAGAACCGCTTGCTGCCTACGAAGCGGAATGTGAGTGGCCCAATGTCCTCGATAGTATCCTTCACCATCGCCATCAACTCCCGCCCCTGCGCTTTGACTGTGGCCAAAATGATAGTCTGCTAGCGCCCAATCGCCAATTGCACCAAGCCCTCAAGCAAGCCCAAATCCCTCATACCTATACCGAGTTCTCGGGCGGCCACGAATGGCCCTACTGGCAAGAGCATGTCGAAAAAACTTTCCGCTTTTTTGACCAAAGCCTTTACCCCCATCCACAAAATTCCTAGCTGATATGAATAAGAGTGAATTTCCCGATCCTTTTGAGCAAGCCCGTCTCAAAAAAGGCATAGCAGAAATAGACGATCAAGACGATCCCGTAAAGATGGTTTTGCGCTTGCGGGATCTCCGCAAGACCGCCCATAACTATCAAAATTTTACTTCTGCTGCTATCCCGGGCCGCATCGTTGTGCCCTCAGAGGTCAATATTCGCGAAACTCGACAGATCCCCTTCGAACTCGACCCTCCTCTCCATACCGACTATCGAGCTGCCGTGGAGCCTTGGTTCAAGCGGCCCTTGGAGTCAGCTTATCAAGCAAAACTCAAGTCGATTATTGAGGCACTTATCGATCAACTTATGGCCCAAGATAGGGTAGAGGTAGTCAGTGAATTTGCCCTGCCACTCCAATCTCGTGCCCTGACCCTGCTACTCAACATCCCATATGAAGAAGCGGAGCTTTGGATTTCGTGGGGGACCCATGTTTTTCGCAGTGAAGGCGAGGCTCTCGATGGTGCTAAGGCAGAGATTCTTTACGATTATATCGACGCCCAAATTGATAAGGCCATCGCCAATCCGGGAGCGGATTTTTACTCGGTATTGCTCGCTACAAAAATCAATGGTCGCAAGATGACGCCAGAAGAAGTAAAGGGCGTTTTGGTGCTGACTTTTGCCGGCGGTAGAGACACGGTTATCAATACAATCACCAATTCTATCGCATACTTTGCGGAGCATCCTGAGTCGATGAGGCGTCTGCAGCAAGAGCCTGAGATCATCAAGACTGCCATCGAAGAATTGATGCGCTACTTTGCCCCCCTTACACATATGGGACGAGTCGTTACCGCAGGGATCGAAATCTGTGAACATGCCATCGAAGCAGATAGTCGAGTCTCGCTCTGCTGGGCCTCCGCTAATCGAGATGCCGCTGTATTTGATAAACCCAACGAGATCGTCTTAGACCGCAAAATGAATCCACATGTCAGTTTTGGATTTAGCCACCACAACTGCTTAGGAGCGACTCATGCCCGGCAGATTATGAAGATATTATTCGAATTACTCCCACAAAAAATCAGCTCAATAAAGATTCACAGCGCCAAGGAAAACATTGAATCAATTGGTGAGTTTAAGCGTAAGGTTGGTTTTGAACAGCTAGAAGTTAGTTTTCAAGCCAAGACTTAGATAC
>JBCAWW010000355.1:0-6190 GCA_038534415.1 Bacteroidota bacterium
CAATCATCGAGAGCACAAATAAAATAGGAGCTCCCATAGCAGTAAACAACCATTTAAAGGTCATTTTTTTGCGGCTAAAGCCTAAGCTAGAGAGATCGCCTCCATACATAAGGTTGATCAAAAACATGACCGCCAAGGCAGGTCCCCAGCTATAAAACAGCAGTTGTAGGAAGGGCCTAAATAGGTTGTCAGCCGCCATGCCAAACCAATCGGGTACGTGATAGCCGATCAAACTAAACATGACAGACAGGCTTAAGAAGAGAGCAATTTTCAGCCGATCATGGTTTTTCATATGCTGGAGATTTTATTATTCTAACGATTGATCTGGGACAAACGTTCTAAATTCCTCCCATTTTTGTCGGATTTCAGCCTTCTCCTTGGCTTGCAGCCAAGCAATATTGCGCTCAGGCACGCTTTCGATATCAGGGTGCGTATCAACCGCCCAGCTCACACTATCTTGCCGCAACAAATGCAACATTGGATAAGGCGAACGATTGGTAAAATGACTATTGTCCTCCGGATCGACTCCTTCAAATAGATAGTCTGGGTGAAAACTGGCAATCTGTAGTTCGTCATCCCAATCGCGTTCTTCGAGGAGGAGTTCGGCAGCGCCGAGAAAATCCAAATAATCCTCAAAGCTTGCCAACACATTTGGATGTACCAAAAGGGTGGTTTCGACTTGCTCCGCTGACTGATCTAAGAGATGGGTAGCTTCCTGCCACAAATCCATCATTAAGGACTCTTGATCATTGGCCTCACTAGCGACAAAACGTATTTTGTTTTGCTGTAAAGGTTTAGCTGCAAAAGGGCAAAAATTATGACCTACGATAAAGTCTGCGACCCATTTACGAGTACGCGCTAGCACTAAGGCTGAATCCATATGATAAGATAGGAAGAATTGTTGAATTGTAGAGGGCTTTGATGGTTGAATTTTCAATCAAAGCCCTCAAACACTTCTTTTATCGCACCAGTAATTTTTGGCTTTGGCTTTGGCCGTTTTGGTCAGTGATACGGACTAAGTAAATCCCTGCCGTCAAAGCTTGCAGATCAAGCACGAGAGAGTTGCTATTTGTCTGGCCTAATCCCGCCAAACTTTGGACGGAGACTTTACGACCTTCAACATCCAAGACCTCCCAGCTATAGTTTTGGCCCGTTTCGTTGAGGAAACTAATCTGTACAAAATCTTTGGCTGGATTTGGG
The DNA here is from genome assembly GCA_038534415.1 of Bacteroidota bacterium. Classification (GTDB taxonomy): domain Bacteria; phylum Bacteroidota; class Bacteroidia; order J057; family J057; genus JBCAWW01. The sequence goes on from JBCAWW010000355.1 coordinate 1,201, forward strand.
CGCAGGGTGAATTGGCGTTCGCGGCTGAGCGGAACCTCCACTTGGGTCATGCTACTGTAATAGTCAAGCCCATCCACACCCGTATATTTGAGACGATAGTACAAAATTTGTTGCCCATAGGATTGGGCGTTGTAGTCGAGATATTCGTACAGCTGCTCATTGCCTTGGGCGTTACCGATGAGCTGTCCTATTTCTTGCCAGCCCTGATCGGGAACGAGGCGTTCGATGGCATACCACAGCATTTCGCGTTCTGCGAAGCTGAACCAACTCAACTCCACCCCCTGAACGTAGTCATCCCAATTGGCATTTAGCCTACTGATCTCGGCGGGTAATACCGTACCAAATTCGACATTGGCGATCCAAGGAGTATCACTGAGGCCGTTGGTCTTGTTACTTTGGTAAGAGCCCGCAGTTAGGGGAATATCTGAGCTATGCGTAGTAGCCACAATGGTGACTTTGTTGTTATCGCGCAGATGCAATGAACTTGCGGCACGAGGATAGTCATTGTATTGGCCTCCGAGTAAGCTTGACTCCCCAAGGCTGGTCCCGTCAGCAGAAATGGAAGTAACAAAAAGATCATACATGCCATTGGGAGAATTGCTTCCCGCTGAGACAGGGAAATCGAGCGAACGAGTCGCACCCACAAGATAGGCTTCATCGTCAGGATTGACGGCGATTGATTTACCAAATTCGATGCTAGTCCCGCCTAAATAAGTGAGATATTGCAGCGCACTGCCGTCATTGGCAATACGAGCCACGAAAGCATCTCCGCTCCCCAAATTAGTGCTATTTGCTGTCTGATAAGCGCCAGGACTGGTATTTAGGTCGCTAGAATACGTAACTCCGCTGATAAAAGCATCGCCAGCGCCATTGACCGCTACACAATAAGCACCGTCTGTATCGCCCCCTCCAAAATAGGTGCTATAAATGGCACTACTAAAGTCGGCTGACAGTCGTGTGATAAAGGCATCTTCTACTACTGCCGAGGGGGAGGTAGCAATTGAAGGCTGGAATACCCCCGGCGTTACGGGATAGTTCAAAGAGCCCGTATTGCCGACTACATAAACCTCTCCATTAGGCCGCAGGGCAATACCATTGGCCAAATCATAATTGCTCCCGCCGACAAAGGTACTTTGCAAGACGGTGCTACCATCAGACGAAAGCTTGGTAACGAAGGCATCACCATTGCCATTGAGGCTGGTTTGCATGGCTCCTGCAGTGGTGGGAAAATCATTTGAAAGCGTATAGCCCACGAGGTAGGCCTCTCCGACAGCATTTACTCGCATATCATAGAGATAGTCTCGGTCGCTGCCGCCGAGGTAGGTAGAGTAAATCAAATTATCTCCATTGCTACTCAAACAGCTTACAAAGCCTTCGACTAGACCTCCACCGGAGGTAGGTTGTACTGCCCCCAAGGTAGTCGGGAAGTTAGCAGAGCGTAAAAAACCGGAGATAAATACTTCTTTCTTCGCGTTTAAACCAATCCCGTATGCCAACTCCCAATCATGCCCGCCGAGATAGCTTGCATAAATTAGGTTATTGCCTTGCGGACTCATTTTGGCTACATAAGCGTCTATTCCGCCACCGTAGAGGTCTTGAAACACTCCCGGCGTAGTCGGGAAAGTGAGACTTTTGGTGTAACCCGTGATGTAGACATAATCGTCTGCGTCGAGGGTAGTAGCCATGACATAATCATCCGATCCGCTAGAATGCATATACGTAGCCCAGTTTAAGGTTACGGGATCGATGATCAGTGGAAAGTTATGATTGTAGCGACCTTTGACTTGGAAACCGACCGTTTGTGGATCTATCGCTTTGTATACGACAGGGATTTCGATCTCTTCGCCATTGATAAATTGATAGGCATAAGGAGCGGCATCTTTGACGAGGCCCCATTGGGTAGAGATTTCTAATTCGCCTTCGGCATTGATCTGATATCCTTGGGTCCCTTCTAGATACATTTGGATATCTTTGGGATCTGCTTTGGCTTTGACAATCAGATCGTATTTGATCTCGTGTTTGTCGGTACCATAGTAGCGGAGGTCAATGCCTGGATATAGGTCTTCATACCAAAGCTCTTGGAAGCGTTCCGCGCCGCGGACCCACTTAGTAGAATCGCTGCCCATAAAATAATTGATCTTTCCGGGCATCTGTTTTCGTCCAGAGATCTGGGCAAGGGCTGAACTACGAGCAAAGCGAACGTTCCAAACCAAAGCCTCATACTCTGATTCTTGTTCGTCCATCCATCGATAGTTCTCATACTTTGGTAAAGGGGTGGTGATGCTGGGCTTTCTCAGCTCTTTCACCATCGCGTAACTAGGCCCGTATTGCATAAAGCGCATCTGGGCATGATCTAGATGTGCCTGGTAAAATATGCTAGCGTCAAACTGTCCGAGATTTTGCTCGAAATAGATTTGACTTTCAAAGTGCTTCAGTCCCTCGATCTCTTCTGAGCCTTGGGCATGAATGCTATGTGTGCCGAAACACAAAGTACAAAAGAGCAAGGAGGCGATAATGTGTGCCCTCCTCATGGTTAGGATTTAGATTTCAGGTGTTAACTGTTACAAAAATCTAAAACCTATTAGGAACATAAAATGTAACCCCTTCCGATTATTTACATGATTGCGAATAAATCAATGCTTGTAATTTATTTTATATATATTTTACTTATTTATGCCTTATCTCTTTGTTTTACGGCTTTGCCGAACGCTCAGTCGCTCAGAGGCATGTAGCATTTTGCTGCTTGGGCTAAATTATTAGCCAATCTATTTTTTATCGGGAAGGATTATTACAGCTTACTCAAAAAAAAATGCCGCCCTTCTCCTCAGAGAAAGGCGGCAAAATATAAGTCTGCGTAATTACTTGCTCTAGAAGTTTCCTTCCATCTCAATACCCGTAGAAACACGCTCGATCGCCACAATATAAGCGGCAATACGCATAGAGCATTGGTACTTTTCGTTGGTGTTCCAAACTTTTTCAAATGCTTCTAACAAGATCGGGCGTGCTTTAGCGCGAATCTCTTCTTCAGAGTAATAGTGTCCGCGACGGTTTTGTACCCACTCAAAGTAAGAAACGGTTACCCCGCCAGCGTTGGCAAGGATATCAGGAATGATGAGGATTCCTTTTTCGTCAAGGATATGGTCAGCGTCAGCAGAAACAGGACCATTCGCACCTTCAACGATCAAACGCGCTTTAACATCGTGAGCATTGTCAGTAGTGATGGTGTTTTCGATAGCGGCAGGAATGAGAACGTCTACGTCAAGCGCGATCAGTTCTTCATTGGTGATCTTGGTATAGCCGTTATAACCATCAAGATTGCCATGATCAAGTAAATACTTGACCATATCCCTAATATCGAGTCCATCTTCATTGTAGTAAGCACCGGTATGATCACTTACGGCAACGATTTTGAGTCCTTGATCGCTAAGCAACTTTGCCGCCCAGCTACCTACATTACCAAAACCGTGTACAGCGCAGGTACATTCTTCTGGTTCCCAACCGAGTTTTTCGATTGCTTTCATGGTAGTTTCCATCACTCCCCAACCTGTTGCGGGGACACGACCTTTGGAACCTCCAAGGTGAAGCGGTTTACCTGTAACCACCCCAGGTGTATAACCATAGGTACGAGAGTACTCATGGAAAATCCACGCCATCTCACGACCGCTGGTTCCCATATCAGGAGCTGGGATATCCGAGTCTTCCCCAAAGGTATCTTTGAGGGCACGGGTGTAAGCACGAGTGATACGTTCGAGTTCGTCAGTAGAGCGAACTTTAGGATTGAGGGTAATTCCTCCTTTGGCACCGCCATAAGGCAGACCTACGAGAGCCGTCTTAAGGGTCATCCAACCCGCAAGCGCTTTTACCTCATCAAGGTCAACAAAGGGAGCATAACGAATACCGCCTTTTGAAGGACCTAGGACTGTCGAATGTACCACGCGGTACCCTTCAAATACTCTAGTAGTACCGTCATCTAGTTTGACAGGAAGGTTGACATTGATCACTCTTTCTGGCGCGCTAATAATATCGCGATAGCGCTGGTCCAAGTTGATGATGTCAGCAGCCTTGTTGAGACGAGCCATCAAGGACTCGTTTGGAGAAGGCTTTTGATGGAGGGTGGCATTGATGGTTTCTGCCATATCTAAATCTGTTTTGTTTTGCAATTTATACGTCAAATAAGACGTAAAGTGTTCCTCAAATGTAGAGAGGACTCCAACAGATTCAAACCCTCAATTGCAATAACCTAAACATTGCAAAAGGGACGATTCATTCTTGCAAGAATGCCATTCTAAAGCACCGAAAAATAGAAAAATATAAAAGGGACCGATAGATAAATCCCATCAAAACGGTCCAACATCCCCCCATGACCGGGTAATATGCTCCCAGAGTCTTTGAGTTGGATACTGCGCTTGAACATAGACTCAACCAGATCACCGATTTGACTAAATACACAAATGATAATTGCGATAATCCACCAACTATAATTATCCGGAGAATGGTATGTTTCTAGCACCCAGGCAAGGATTAGCGTCAAAATGGCACCGCCAATCGCCCCTTCCCAAGTCTTCTTGGGACTGACTCGAGGGAAGAGCGGATGCTTACCCAAAAAGCGGCCTGAAAAATAGGCCCCACTATCCAAAACCCATGTCAAAAACAGGATACCCAAAGGGAGCATAGGGTCATAGCTAGTACCATCATTGGGAATAGATAGTTTGAAAAGTAATAATATCGGCAAAAAGCAATAAGAAAAGCCCAGTAATACCGTACCTAGGGTACGAACTGGCTCTTTTTCTTTCTGATTGAATAAAGCGATGATTTCGGCGATGGGCAGCAAACACAAGAAGATCAAGAAGTAAATCGATACCGGAATCTCTTGGACCCCGGCCAGATAAATTTCACTAAAGGCCAGCCCCCAAGCGCTCAATCCAAAAGCGAGGGCAGGATATAAATAGCGCCCTTCGCCCACTCCCATGACTTTGAGAAACTCCCAAAG
>JBCAWW010000356.1:0-6178 GCA_038534415.1 Bacteroidota bacterium
CTTTGATATTGCTAGGGGAGAGGTCTATTTCGTTTTCACGGCTACTCGCCGAACGCTCCGTCTCACTCAGTTTGGGCGCGATCTTTTGCTCAAAGAGTTGTTCCCTCCTCAGCTGATCGAGGGCTTTGTTTTTGGCTACGGTATACAACCATGCTGTCGGATTGGAAGGGATGCCTTGGAGGCCCCAGCTCTCTGCCGCCAACAAAAAAGTATCTGAAACTAGGTCCTCTGCAAGCCCCATCTGGTCGAGACCAAATCGCTTGCAGAGGACAGCAGTAATTTTGCTAAACTCCGTCCTGAAAAGATTGGGGAGTAGTTCTTGCGACATCTTGTTTAAAAATCCAGTTTCATCAGTTCACGGACTTCTACGCTTCCACCATAAGCGTGGACCGGACAGCCTTTTGCCATTTGCAAAGCCTCCTCCAAGCTCTCTGCTTTACAAAGCAAAAATCCGCCTATAATCTCCTTTACTTCTGCATAAGGTCCGTCAGAGATCACTTCGGTACCTTTGATCGTTTTGCCATTATCGCTAAGCTGCTGGGTGCTAACAAATTTTCCTTGCTGGGCGATTCCTCCGATCCAGTCCTGCCATTGCTTGACGCTGGCTTGGATTTCTTCTGGTGATGGAGCTGATTGAGCAGTAGGGACATGGCGAAAAATCATCAAGAATTCATTCATTGTTCTTTAGTTTTTTATGTGATTCGCCCCTAAGACGAACGAGTTTTTGTGAATTGGACAGACCTAGGATTTTTTTTTGAAAATAGATAAAAAAAATCAGCGACTAGCCCTAAGGCCGTCGCTGATAGTGTTAAGAGGGTTTGTGTGGGGCTAAGAAGTAAGTACTAAGCCAAAAGTATCTAGGGTAAAGACTCTTGCCAATCGATCTTTTGGGGTATTTGTGAGGATGCTTCTCAGTACTTGCTACTCAATATTTTATCATACTTAATTGCGAGAGGGGAAGGTGCCCTGCAAGGCAATGATATAGTTGATCGCTAGGGAAGGCTGCATCACGCTGGGGACTTTTTGCTCGGCCACGCCTCTGTCGCCAATGCCGACGGGTCTGCCACTGCTTTGGAAGGAGATCGTCTCTGAACCAAACTTGCTCCCTAGTCTTCTTTCGCTTAGGCCTGGACCTCTACCTGCATGTACGGCTACTCTACCTCTCAAGTCAGGCAGTGCAAAAGTAGTGCGTCCATCGCCTCCATAGGTGGTGCCTAGCAGAGAAAATAAGGCGGTATTCTGACTGATGGGCAATAAGCTACCATCGCACAAGGCCCAGCCACGAGGCGCAAAGGTACCGGCAAACATGGCGATCTCGCCGATAAAGGGTTCTGCGCCTAGCGTTTCTTCAGGCTTCATGGTCGATGGATTGGCCATTGCTTGCAGCTGCTCTTGCGCCACGTTTTCTGCTTGGTATTTGTTGTAGGCGGCGCTGCTGAGAAAAAATCCTCCGGCTAATACATAAGGAAGCATCGCGATCCAAAAGAGTCGCTTGACATAAGTCTGGCTGACAGTTTTCATTTAAAATTGGGTTAGGTGTTATAATTAAGAAGCCCCAAACTATTAATTATTCACCCAAGCCGTAAGCGTACTTTTACGGATTTTGAGGCGTGTAAATGCCTTCAATCACAATTTCGTTGACGCGCAGCAGCTCTTCAAAGTCAGGGATGTTGACGTCTAAGGGCACTTTGACTAAGCGCGTATCCTTTTTTTCGAAGGGTGGGGGAGTCTTGGCCTGAAACAGCATGCCCCAGAGTTGTGCGGAGCAAGAATACAAAATGCGTTCGGGTTCTAACTCTTCGACCCAAGGCGTGATCCGTTCATTGATCTCCTCAAAAAAGCGCACCGTATTGGCCAAGCGGATACGAGAGCCAGCCTTAGATTTGCCGCGCGTATTGAGATAACTGATTTGGGACTTGCCGCGCTTGTGGCGCTTCATATACTTCTTGATCGCTTTGTGATGCACGACTTCGCCATCTTCAAAATAGCCGATTGCCGCCGCCCCTGCTTGAATCAAGACAATCATATAAGAAGGGATCCATGCTGGAACGCGTTCCAAGTAGTCATCCAAAGACTCTTCGACTGCGATGGCCGGAAAGGGTAGGGGCAAACGAAACTCCCAATACACCTCACGCATAGGCCCCAATGACAATATTCGATGGCGTTTATGATCCAATTCTACGCGTTCGACGGAGTCGGCCTCCTCCCGTAGAAAAGTCAGACTTTCTTCATAAGAATATCGCTCAGAGCCTTTCATGGCGGTTTTTGATTGATGATGCTTGTCAGCTTGCACTGATATACGTCATCGGTATTTGTATCGTTTCTCGCTACCTTATCGTATCGCCACAAAAATACGATACAATTATGCGAATCCGAACGATTGCTTTTTTCTTCACGGCCTTATTTTGTTTAGGCCTTACTGCCTGTCTGGAAGTCTTCTTTGCCAAAAAGGCCAAGGGGCGTAATCCGATCGAGTTGGCGGGAGACTATTATATCCATGCTTATGCTGATACGCGCAATGAAGTGCATGGTTTATTGGAGTTTGAGCATCTAGGCAATTCAAACTATCGCATCAGTTTGGAGGGCGAAAAGATATTTGAAGGTGAGATCGTGGCTCGCGGGCAGGACTATTTTGTCAACCATGCGGACAGCAGTCGTGAAGGCTATTGGCATATTGGCAGTTTTAGGCTGCTAGGAGACTCTGCTTATAATCTAGTATCCGCTATTGCTGAGGTGGCTTATCAAGAAGAAGCGCTAGAGGTGGAGAAATATTTTAAGCATTACGAATTGACTGTAGATGAGGAGGAAGATTCGACCTATGTGGTCAAAAATCGCCGTCGAGAGGTTTATAAAGCCTATGCCGCTTTAAATGATGCCGCTATTGCCGAGGGGGCGGGAGTATATTTGCAAAAACTGTCATCACCTGAGCCTGTTGTGGAGGCCGGCCCTGCCGAACGCTTATCTCCGAGTCTACAAATCGGTCCCAATCCTTTTGTGGATCATATCAATTTGAGCTTACCAACAGCCGTTCAATCACGCCTTACCCTATTTAGCATCGATGGTCAGTCCCTACAGCAGACCCAATTTGAAGGCAATACTTACGACTGGTCGCTCCCCAATCTTGCCGCGGGTATTTACATCTTGCGTTGGGAAAATCTAGCTAATGGCCAGAGCGAAAGCTTTCGGATCGTCAAACAGTAATCTATTTTTTGATGCGGCAGGAAGGCCGCATCAAAATTTATTTATCGTACCCATACCTTTTGTGTCGCCATGCCTTGCTCGCTTTGCAGCACAAGCAAGTACACGCCTGCGCCTTTGATTTCAAGCCTTTTGGGCAAGGAGGAGAAGCGTTCGACGAGTCGGCCCTCTATATCATAAATCGCCAAAGAAAAAGTCTTGACACTCGGATCTAGCTGGAGTTCGAAATGGCCTTGGTTGGGATTGGGAAAAATGGAGAAGCTTGGAGCATTGGATGCATCCTCAATATTGACCGATCCTCCGCCAGTGCTGGTCTTGAGGATGCTCCCTTGGGTTCCTACTATCCAGCCGAGCTGATCATTGAGAAAATGAAGCCCGTGATAATGAGTGATGCTAGAAATGGGCTGCGGGAGCATATACCAATTGGCGCCTCCATCGACGGTTTTAAAAATTGAATTATGCCAACCCGAGGCGAAACCCAAAGTATCATTGAGCATGGTCAAATCGATGATTTGCCCGCCATTTTGGGGATCATCGACCGCACAAAAAGACCAGTCTGCGCCTGCATTGGTGGTTTTGACTAGGTGGGGATTGTACCAGCCTGCGGCAAAGCCGGTGCTGTCATTGAGGTAGACCAGGGATTCTAATACGGTTGGATTATGGCCGGTAAGCATGGGAGTCTCTGTCCAAGTGCTGCCGCCATCTATGGTTGTTTGAATACTAAAGGCTGGCCCAAATCCTCCCCAGCCTCTAATGCTAAAACCTTTTTGCTCATCGATAAAGGACATTAATCCTAAGCGGTCTATGGCTGGGCCGTCATAGTGTACGCTCCAAGTCTGGCCGCGATCCTGAGTCCGGAAAACTGCTTCATAAGCCGTAATGAGGGCTACAGAGTCATTGAGTACTGCGAGATCGTAGTACCTGTCGCTTGAGTCGAGGATTGTCGTCCAACTTTGGCCCGCATCAGCCGAGTGGATAATGACTGTGGGCTTATTGCCAATAGCCAAAGCGTTTTGAGCATCAAAAAACCTTACTCGACTGAGTTTGCTCTGACTAGCAATCGGGATTTGGGTCCAATTGTCTCCCCCATCTACGGTCCTCAATACCGTTCCCGAATCCCCAACAATAATCCCTAGCTGACTATCGAAAAATCGAACGTCCTCTAGGGATTGTAGAGTTCCAGATTGTTGAATAATGAACTGTGCGTGTAGGGAGTATGTCGCTGTCAAAAGCAGGCAGCATAAACTTAATGTCCTCATAGTAAGTAGGTTTCCTACTTAGGACGCAACCATATCTGTGATTGCTGCTTTGCTATCCATTTTTTTTAACTGCGCGATGGCTTTGTCTCTCTTTTCAATGTAGCGTTTGCAAAATAGCCAGAGCACGAGGCTAGAATTAAAAGCCACCGCGATCAATGAACCCCAACTTTCAAATTGTTCTACTTGAAAAATGACCATCAGTATACCGGGGATCAGCCAAACGCTAAAACTATGGATCAACCACCAGCGACTAAATAACATCCCAGCAGTATCGCTTTGGATTTGAGGACGGTACAACATCGTCAGTAAGCCTAAGACAAAGAGCGAGTGCACCCCAGCGACAAAGAGGGAGACAATGCTGCCAATGATCATTGTACCGGCGATAAACTCAAAGTGAGCCTCTCCTGTAAAGAGTGCCCCTAGGACAATAATGGCAGAAGCGGTCCAACAGGCCCTAAGGATGGCAAATCCAATGGCATTGACAAAGGATTCGCTCATTTTTTGTTTTAAGGCCTCCTTATTCATTTTCGTAAGGCTTTAGGGTTCCTGTATAAGCATCAAGATAGGAGAGGGTATGCGCTTCAGGCATATTCCATGATGGCCAGGCATACTCTTTTTGAGTGGCTTTGAAGTCCTGGATTTTATTGCTGATCCCTAATTCGTAGCGACTAATCATGCTCTCAATTTGGTTTGCGTCATAACCATCCTCGCTCAGCGAATTGAGTTTGGCCCTTGCCTCTGCATGATGATCGATCAAGATGGGGATCGTTTTGTCTGAAAGACTCAATAAAAACTCTGTGTCGATCTGCCCCGGATAGTCTTGAGTAAGATTGTAGCGGGCGATGATCATATCCCAATTGAAGCAGCAAAGCAACAAAATGGTGCCATAAACTGCCCAGCCGTTGATTCTGAAAAGGTAGAAAGCAGACTTCTGATTGCGGATTTTGGCGAAGAGGCTAAAGAGTCCTAGGACAGTTGCCAACAAAAAGAAAAATACACCGATTCGTTTATAGGCGAGACCGTGATAGGCGATATAATGATAGTTGCGGAGTGCGACTGAGATTACCAATATTACATTTTGGGCGACCCATAGATAGGATAGGATGTGGAGTAGCCCCTGCTCGCGATAAAAGTGCTGGTTTCGGCGAAAAAAATAGAGCATAATCCCCATTGAAAGCATGATGCTAAGAATCAACAGATAAGTGCCCTCATGAACGAAGTTTTTGAGATTCATATTGGGTTCTACCTCAAAGCCTAGCCAAATCCAGTCTATATCAATGACATTGTTGGCGAGTAGCATGAGGTTGACCATGCCGATCATCAAAACACCGGTGCGATATTCTTTTTTGAGGCCTAAGAAGTTAAAAGGCAGTCTGTTTTTTCTCCGCTCGCGCTTAAGGTCATCGTTCTGCGCAGCATCATGCTCCAAAATCTTGCTGCTGCTACGACTATAAATCATGCCTACAGAGAGGATGAAACCAAACAACAAGAAAAAGAAGCGTAAAAACGAAAAGTCGGCAAACCATTCTCCTATCCATACAAATAGATCGTCAGTCAAAGCGGCAAAACGAGGATTTGCACCGCGAAATATGAAGAAAAACACCAAAACACCTACGACGGGAATCACGATCAATTTTAGATAATTGCTAATACGCGAAAAACCCGGCTGCTCTTTCCGTATCCTGAGCCATTCCTCTTGCAGCGATAAACCCATATGCATG
>JBCAWW010000357.1:0-6161 GCA_038534415.1 Bacteroidota bacterium
TGTAGAGATCCCGGATAAGCGCTTTCCGCGATGCTTCAAGCAATTTCCGGGATGAGGTTTTCCGAAATTTCCATCTGGCGAAATACTTATGTACAAGCCGTAGCATTTCTAAGGAGAGGCAAGGGAAAATCATGCGCTTTCTGCCTCGGAAAGTGAGAGAAAAGCGTTCTGCGAAGCAGTAAATAGGCCCTAATGTCGAGGAACGAACCTTAGGTCCAAACCGTAAATGTCTTAAAGCCAAGGATATCCCCTTCCGGACTCAGGCCAACAAAATAGACGGGATACTCTGAAGTATCTCTAAGCGATCCGTCAAGTCCGACGATGATATGGGTGATATGAGTGAGGTGTTTTTCCATGAACTTATGCAGGGTTTTGAATGACTCTAAATCTGCCAATTGTTCATAATTTTCATAATTTTCATAATTTTCAAAAATCCACTCATAATTTGCCCTGCCTTGGTGCCAAAACTGGATCTTCTCTTCATTATTGGATGGATCTAGCCCTAGGCTTTGACTAAAGTTTTCCTCGGTCAACTCTTGCAGATTTGCGTCTTTTCTAAAACCCCTAAAATGTGCATCACCTTCGTCGGCCCAAGCCGGGAAATAGAGATTGTCTCCTAAATTGACAAGGCTATCATAAATTTTGTCAGAAGTCATTTCTTCCGCTTCCTGCTCTTGTAGTTTGGCAAGGCGGACAGCCAAGCGAGCAGTTAAAGACATTTCTGCGATCTCAGCGGCAGACAGGCCGTTGTTGTTTTCATCATATGCGTCCACCATCTTTTCTTTGGCATAAGCCAAAGAATCATCGACATCTTTTTTAGTGATTCGAGCTCCTGGCTTAGCATCTCGATGGTCCATAAATCGATAAAAAATGCTGGTGAGGATTTGTTCGGTACCTTCTAGTTCTTGGAGTTTTTGTCGGATGTCTTTGCGACTCACGATCGGATCATCACCGGAAGCATCTAGAATGTTTTGTGCTGCTTTTTCGAGGGCAGCATGCACTTTTTGTTTTGCCAATCTTGCCATATGTATAGGATTAATTAGGGGTGAGAAGGAAGATAATAGTATGAGATTACCCCAAGATTAATGAACTCCTACAATATCAATAAACCTCCATTTTCCTATTCACTTACTCCCTATTCAAAGGGCTGCATGCCATAGTTGGATTGCTGATCGCTTAGCCCCATCGCCAACATAATTAGGTCTCGAGGATCACCATGATATCGTGAATCAATGATTGCCTTCATTTTGGTTTTGTCCCCTTTGGCGACAATCAAGATGGAACGCATCAATTGATTTACCCCAACATTGATTGCTTTATCATTGAGCACAAACTCAACCATTTCTTGGACTTCGGCATCTTGCCCAAAATCTTGGGTAATCTTTTGTTGGATATCAATAGGTAAACTTTCCATAGCAAAGAATTTAGATTTCTGCTTTAAAAACTGGGTGCATGCAACAATCCTCCATCATTGACGATCACCTCTCCCGTACAAAAATTAGAGGCTTCTGAAGCCAAAAAGACGGCCAGTCCGGCCATATCATCGGGCATCGCCATGCGTCGCAAAGGCGTACGAGAAACGAGTCGTTCGTGCATTTGCTCATTTTGCCAGATCATCGCACTGAGCTTGGTCTTGACAAAGCCCGGACAAATCGCATTGACGCGGATGTTATGTCTGCCCCATTCTACGGCTTGGCTTTTGGTAAGCATAAGCAGACCAGCCTTACTGATATTATAAGCACCAAAGTTTTCAGAAGCATGCAAGCCTTCCACCGAACTGATGTGTATAATACTCCCCCCCTCGCCTTGGGCTTTGAGGTGAGGGAAAACAAGATTGCTGAGTTCTAAGGCCGCATTGAGGTTGATATCGAGCGTCTTTTGGTAAGCTTCAGCAGGCATTTTATGGATGGGGCCAAAATAGGGATTGGTCCCTGCATTGTTGATCAGGATATCGACGCGGCCATAGGCCTCAATGGTCTTTTTGATTAATGCCTCTCTAGCCTCGGCTTGGGCGACATGGCAAGCGATGCCGATTGCTTCAAGGCCATCTGCCTTAAATCCAGCAGCGACTTCGTCGACGGCCTCTTGTTTACGACTACTGATGACGACTTTAGCGCCAAATTCGGCGAGGCCACGGGCCATAGATTCTCCGATGCCTTTGGAGGCTCCGGTTACGATAGCGACTTTTCCGTCTAAGCGAAAGCGTTGTAAAATGCGCGAGTTATTCATGTTTATTTTGCTCCTGGAGGATTATGCTCCATTAAGTAGTTTGCGAGTAGCGTAAATAGATGACGAGAGGTATTTTCTCCCTCGTAGATGCCATGCGAGCGATTGGGATAGGGCATGACTTGAAATTGCTTGTTGTGCTTGATCAGCGCGTTGATCAAGACTTCAGCATTTTGGTAGTGGACATTATCGTCTCCCGTGCCGTGAACGAGCAGCAGATTGCCTTCTAAATTAGCGGCATGCGTTACGGGAGAACCCTTGACAAAAGGCTCCATTTCTTCTTGTGGGAGGCCCATATAGCGCTCTTGGTAGATATTGTCATAAAACAATTGGTTGGCTACAGGCGCGACAGACATGCCCGTCTTGAATATCTCGGGATACTGAAACAGACAATTGAGTGTAGCCGAGCCGCCTCCACTCCATCCCCAGACGGCAATCCGATCTGCGTCAATATAGTCCCACTTATTGATTTCTTTGGCTCCCATAGCGAGGTCGCGGATATTGATGATCCCGATGTTTTGGTAGATCGATTTGCGCCAAGCGCGACCTTTGGGCGCAGGAGTCCCTCGATTGTCCATCGAAATCACGATATAGCCTTGCTGAGCGATCATGCGGTGAAACATACCGTTGCGGCCGCCCCAAGCGTCGCGAGCAATTTGTCCAGCAGGTTCGCTGTAGACATTGTATAACACCGGATACTTTTTGTTTGGATCAAAGTCTGGAGGGAGCATTTTGTAGCCATCCATGTTCACCCCATCCTCTGTGGTTACTTGAAAAAACTCAATGGGCGTCGCTTTGAGGCCAGCGAGGGCATCTTTAAGTTTTTGGTTGTCCACCATGAGCTTTTCGCTTTTGTGCTTGGGTAAGCTGACGATTTCCGTTATGGCTGGTGTATTGGCATTGGAATAGCTATGCACTGCCATTTTGCCACCAGGGGCAATATTATAGCTGTGCGTACCGACTTGCTCTGCAGGACTGATAAGCTTGGCTTCGCGTTTTTTACTAGCAAGATCGACCATATAAAGGTAGCGTTGCGTAGCATTGTTCGGCGAAGCGATAAAATAGAGATCATCCCCTTCCCATGACGCAATCGAAATCACATCATACTCACCCGGCGTCAATAATTCCTCCGAGCCGTCGAGTCCGACTTTGTAAAGCTGGCGCCAGCCGCCCTTTTGACTTACCCAGCTAAAAGCCTTGCCTTCGTCCATCCATCGGATATTTTCGACTAGATCGATCCAAGCTTCGTCTTGGTCTGTATAGATGTTTTCGGCCTCGCCGGACGCTACGTCGCACCACCAGACTTTGAGGGTATTTTGCTTGCGGTTGAGTTGCTGGACCATCACATGCTGCCCATCATCGGCCCACTTCATACGTGGCAGATAGTTTTGACGTGGATCGCCGGGGATATTGAGCCAAGTGGTTTCGCCTCCTTTGGCGTTGATGATCCCAATCCGGCAAGCAGAAGGCGTTTCTCCAACCTTGGGGTACTCAACCGGAATCACATAACTGTAGGTTGAATCGGTATTGTTGATCATGAGAAAATCCTCAATGTCGGAGGCATCAATCTGCCAATAGGCGAGTCTGTCGCCATTGGGACTCCAACTAAAGCCATCACGACAAAAGAATTCCTCTTCATACGCCCAGTCAAAAGTACCATTGATAATATCGTCAGTGCCGTTATCGGTCAAGGCCAAACGTTCACCGGAGGTGAGATCCTCCACAAAAACATCATGCTCGCTACCATAAGCCACAAACCGATCATCTGGGCTAAACTTGGTAAACATCAAACTTGACTCAGGCAAGTCAGCGCCCAACTGCCAAAGCTTATCGCTATTGATATCCAAGACCCAATAATCACCTCTCGTATTGGCTCGCCAGACTCGCTTGGTATTGGTATAGATCAGCAGTTTGGACTTATCATGGGACCAGATAAAATTGGCCACGCCTAAGGCTTTTTCGCTGCCTTCCGGAGTCAATTGAGCCGTCGAAATAATCTCTGTTTTCTCGCCACTGATGGGATCTACTTTATAAATTCCGGGCCCATCTTTGCCATAGGCCACTTGGGTAAAGCTCTTGCCGTCTTCCGCCCAGTTGGCACCTCTGAAGTATTCGCCTGAAAATTCTCGGCTGTTAAAGATCCGATCGATCGTCAGGATAGACGGATCGTCCTGCGATTGAGCAGGTAAAAAAACCAAGCCCAAACTCGCACTGAGTAGGACCCGCATGATTAGCTTATTCATATTCGTAGAAAGTATACAGTAGATAGTATTGAGAAAAAGGAGCATTGAAAGGCTTAGGATAACAAGTTAGCCGATTAAGGGCGATTGAACCAAGCTTTTTGCTCAAAAGGCTGGTCTGCCAGCAAGGCCAAAACATTATTGACAGTTTTGACACACATTTCGCGATAGGTGGTTGCCGTCAAACTAGCCGAATGCGGCGTCACCAGCACATTAGGTAGTTGCAATAGAGGCTCATCCTTAGCCGGTGGTTCCACCGCCAAGACGTCCGCAGCAAAACCGCCTAGTTTCCCCGCTAGCAAAGCCTCAGTCAACGCTTTTTGATCGATCAATTGACCACGAGCCGTATTGATGATTATCGCTTCGGGCTTCATGATAGCGAGCATTTCCCGCGAAATCAGGCCTTGGGTATCAGGTAGTAATGGTAAATGCAAGCTGAGCACATCAGCGCTTTGCAGCAGGCTTTCTTTGTCCAAAGCCTGATAAGGCAGATCCAATGAACGCGCATCCCAATAGCTTATTTCCATCCCGAATACCGCCGCCATTTTGGCGAGAGATTGCCCAATATTGCCCATGCCCATGATGCCGAGCTTTTTGCCGCGAAGTTCATCTGTTTTCAGGCCCTGCCGAACGCTCCAGTTTTGGTCCTTGACGGCGAGGATAGTAGGCAAGAGGTTGCGAAGCATCATCATGATCAGGCTCATGGCGTGTTCAGCTACCGTATGCGTATTGACTCCGGGTGCATTAAACACTTTGATGCCTCGTTCGCTAGCAGCGGCCACATCCACATTATCCAAGCCAACGCCACAGCGAGCGATCACTTGGAGCTTGGGCATAGCTTCGATAAGGGCTCGATCTACTTTGCCTTTGCCTCGGGTAATCAGCGCGACGTATTGATCTAGATTGGCTTCTTCTAGGCCGCTGGCAGGGTTTTGGGAGAGTTTGAGGCGATGATCTGCCGCGAGGAGCTGATGCGCGCTCGCTTCAATGGTTTCGAGGAGGAGGATATTGGGCATGGGATTTTTGATTGACGTTGGCTTAGGCTTATAAGCTGGGCTCTTTGAAGCTTCGGCTTATAAGCTGGGCTCATTGTAGCTTCGGCTTACAAGCCGAAGTTACGGGCGGTATTGGTTGGCGCGTATATTTTGTTCGGCTTTTGCTAGGGTTTCTCTGATTCTTTTTTCTCGCGTCGCGGAACGCTTAGCATTATATATCCACTCTAGGATAGCCCGTTTCACGGAACGCGGAAAAGCTTCCCAATTGCTTTTGGCAGCAGGATAGTCAGTAAATAGGGCTTCCATATCAGGCGGGATCACCAAATTCTCAACATCATCAAGCGCGGTCCAGGTACCACTGGCTTTGGCAAGTTGGACCATAGTGAGGCCTGCGGGAGCCATGCGTTCCTCGGAGAGGAGTTTCTCGACCATCTTTTTATTGACAGCACTCCAATTGCTTTTGGGCTTGCGCTGCGAAAAGTATTGATAATAACTCTCAGCGTCTCGCTTATTGGGTTTGCTATCAATCCAGCCAAAACATAAGGCTTCTTCCACTGCTAATTTGTAAGTTACAGATGGGCGTGCCGAATCCTTTTTAAAGATGATCAGCCAAACGCTACTTTCCTGCTCATGATTTTGGACCAACCACTCCCGCCAAGCTGCTTGTGATGCCGCGTAAAATGTTTTTATGCCGTCCTCG
>JBCAWW010000358.1:0-6154 GCA_038534415.1 Bacteroidota bacterium
CACTGGCAAGCTAGATGGTTTTAATATCCTATTGGTCAATATTTTTGATCATATCGAACAGCTGCAGCAGCTTGAGGAAGACCTTGAAGCAATGGAGCAACGAGTAAGGGATAATGAAGCGAAACGACTGGAGCTGGAACGATTTGCGAGGTCAATAGCTTATGACTTGCGTGCTCCCCTTGAGGTTATCAATCGAGGTATTCAAATCCTTTTTAGCCTTAAGGAATCCTATGATCCCTTAGCGGCTCAATATATGGAAGAGATGGAGGTCGGGATTGGCAATGTGTATGACATTATGCAATCGGTTCTCCTCTACTCTATCACAGATACCCACCAGATGAAAATCGCTAAAGTGGATTTACGAGATGCGATGGACGAGGTCAAGACGAGCTTAGAGCCTTTAATATTGGCCAATAAAGCGACTCTGGTCTATGATGAACTGCCAGTTGTAGAGGTGGATAGGATTCAAATATTAAGGTTATTCCGCAATTTCATTGAAAACGCCATCTCACGGAGAAGTGAGAAAGACCCGATAATTCGTTTTTCATTTACGGTTCACGAGGAGAAAGAAGAATACATCTTCTCAGTCCAGGACAACGGTACTGGCATCAGTCGCGAAGATTATGAGAACATCTTCCGCATCTTCCAAGAAGGAGACACGCCTCAGATAGAAGGAGATAGCTTTGGCTTTAGCTTGAGCATTTGCAACAAGATCGTTCAGAATCATAAAGGCAAGCTCTGGTTCAAATCTAATGTTGGGCAAGGCACTACCTTTCACTTCAGTCTACCGATGAAGCAAGAAACGGAAGAAGTGATCTCCATTTCTTAAGCTATTTACAGCTTCCCTCCACAATATTTGCAATAATCCGCATCATTGTCATGGCCTTCGCGGCTACAGACAGGACATGAAATGGTATTAAGGCCAGCTTGCAATTCTTTTTGGGCTTGGGTCAGTTCTACTGAGACAATTCCTGTTGGTACAGCAATAATACCATAACCCATCACCATTAGTATTGCGGACAAGGCTTGTCCGAGGTCTGAAACTGGGGCGATATCTCCATAGCCCACGGTGGTCACTGTAACAATGGCCCAATAAATACTGCGCGGGATGCTCGTAAATCCTCCGGGGCTATCTTCGCCCCCTTCGATTACATACATGATAGAACCCACGATGACGACCAGCGTCATGACAGCAATAAGAAATACGGTAATTTTTGCTCTACTGGCTTTAAGCGCTCGGGAGATAACCTGTCCCTGGACTACATAATTGGCCAGTTTTAGCACTCTAAATATCCTTAGTAGTCTTAAGGTACGAATGGTAACTAAATACCGACTCCCTGCTACAAATGGCTGTAAGAAGGAGGGCAAGATCGCGAGTAGGTCTACAATCCCATAAAAGGAGAATATATATTTTTGTGGTTTTTGGACGCTAATAATGCGAAGCAGATACTCAATGGTAAAAAGTGCCGTCAACACCCACTCTGCCCATTGTAACTCAACGGCATATTGCTCCCGAATCTCCTTGACACTCTCGAGCATTACCACCATCACGCTGGTAACAATAGCAATCAAAAGGCCTACATCGAAGGCTTTGCCGGCAGGAGTATCTGCCTCAAATATGATCTCATGTATTCGGTCTCGAATTTCCGTTGCCCTTGACATATGCTTGCTTTGAGAAACAAATATAGCACTTTATCCCCCCTTGATTAGAAAAATAGCAATTGCCTTTTGGGCAAAGGCATAGCTTTAACTATATTTGCGGCATCGTATGAAGACCAGCTTACGTCCATATCACATCCTTTTGCTATTAGTAGCCTCGGCTTCTCTGCTTAGCTTATGGAGGATAAACAAGCGTAGCTTTTACTTTCATTACTTCAAAGTTATTGAAGAGGTAGAGTCCCGCAACTCGCAGGCTCTAAGTGCAACAATCCCCAATTATTTCGCTAGCGTACAGCGTAGTTTTGTACGAAATGTGATCCCTTTCTTAGGTTTCTTTTTGGGATTTGCCGCTCTTTTTAGCTTTAGGCTCCGCCTAACGTCTGGATATCAAAGTAGTCAGGTAGTAAGTCCTCACTATCGACATTTTGCATATCGGTGCATCCCCATCCGAGCGCCCTAGACCCCATTTGCATCTTATTCACACCATAAAGCCTGCATCTATCCAGATGTAGCAACATACTATTATTTATTTTCAATTGATTTCAAGCAATAATGCGTAATAAAAACACCGTCATTGCGTTGTTGATTGTCTTTGTAGCTATCTGTTCGTATAACTTATTTTATACGTTCCGACAGTTCAACTTAGACGCGGAACGCAGTGCAAAATTAAAACCATATCAATCAGCGCAGCTGAAGTTAGACGCTAAAGAAGCCCTAACCGCTGATGATTCTCTAGCGCTAAAGGAATATGAGAGCCTTTTAAATGACAGTGACTTTCAGTCATCTTACAAAACGGCCACAGAACGTTCCTTTACACTAGGTCTTGACCTTCAAGGAGGTATGTTTGTAACCCTTGAAGTAGGCATTGAAGGAGTAATGCGCAAACTCGCAGGCGACTCTAAAGATGAAGACTTCGACAAAGCTCTTAAGTGTGCGACTGAGCGTTCTGGGGAGCAGGCCCAAGCATATGTACCTCTCTTTGTACAATGTTTCTCTGAGATTGCCCCAGACAAAAAGCTAGGAGCAATCTTCGCTGACCCCGAAAGAGGGATCAGTATTGGTACTCCCAATGATGAGGTACAAACGATCCTTGAAGAAGAAGCGAACTCAGCCATTGACCGTACCTTCGACGTTATCCGTAAGCGTATTGACCAATTTGGTGTTGTTTCTCCCAATTTGCAGAAGCAGCCTAGCACAGGTCGTATCCTTTTGGAACTTCCGGGTGTCAAGGATCCGGATCGTGTACGTGAACTCCTTCGCAATACCGCAAAGCTAGAGTTCTGGACCACCCAGTCTTGGGTAGATGCTTATCCAGTACTAGGAGAGATCGATACTTACTTAGCGCGTGAAGCTGGTGTATTAGATACGACGGTAGTTGATTCGGCTAATGCTGATGTCGATCCTGCGGCAGATGATACAGAGGCCGTTGCAGATTCAAACAATCTTGCCGTGGCGGATGATTCTACTACTGATGATTCTAGTCTAAGTAGTTCTTCAGCCCTAGGGGAAGAAGATGAAGAAACCTCATTAGACGGTCCAACTGATGAAGAAATTGCACAGTTTCGTCGCGAGCACCCACTTTTGGGTCGCCTAAACTTGATCCCAACTCAGCAACGTATTGATGAGTTTAGCCCAGTAATCGGTCAAGCAGCTGTAGGTGATACTGCTGCTATTAACGAATTTTTGAAGCGTGAAGACATTCAAGATATCATCCCAGTAGACATGATGTTCTCTTGGAGTTTTCAGCCGATCATCGCTGAAAACGGTGGTACATACTACAATATGTATGCGATCCGTACCAACGAAGAAGGAACGCCAGCCTTGGAAGGTGATGTAGTCGTTCAGGCTCGTCAGGATTTTGATCCTCAAAACGCTAACCAATCTGTAGTAAGTCTTTCGATGAACACAGCTGGAGCAGAAGAGTGGGGCAAAATCACTACCGCTAATACAGGTAAATATGTAGCCATTTTGCTTGACGGATTTGCTTACTCTGTACCCAGAGTAAACGGACCAATCAACGATGGTAATACTCAGATCCAAGGTGATTTCACCATTGAAGAAGCAGAAGACCTTGCCAACGTATTGAAGGCGGGTAAACTGCCTGCTCCTCCAAGAATTGCGGGTGAGGAAACTGTAGGACCAACTTTGGGGGAAGAAAACATCTCCAGAGGTCTTAACTCCTTCTTAGCAGCCTTTATCGTTACCCTCATCTTTATGGCCTTGTATTATGCCAAAGCGGGTATCGTAGCTGACTTGGCCTTGCTTGCCAACTTGATCTTCATCCTCGGATGCTCGGCAGCCTTTACGATTGTATTGACCTTGCCTGGTATTGCGGCCGTGGTATTGACAGTAGGTATGGCGGTAGATGCCAACGTACTGATCTTTGAACGTATTCGAGAAGAACAAGCCAAGGGTAAAACCCTTAAGGCGAGCATCAAAGCTGGTTTTGCCAATGCTTTCTCCTCTGTAATGGATGCAAACATTACCACCTTCCTTACGGGTGTAGTACTTTACTCTTTTGGTGTAGGTCCAATTCGTGGTTTTGCCGTTTCATTGATGATCGGTATCATCACTTCTTTGATTTCTGCCTTGATCATCACTCGTTTGATCCTTGATTACTACGCTAACCGCGGTGGTGAATCTTTGAACTTTGGCTTTAGCTGGAGTACGGGTGTATTTGATAAGCTTAAGATCAACATGGTAGCTCGTCGTAAGACCTTCTACATGGTATCAGGTGCCGTGGTTCTCGCAGCTCTTCTCTCTATCGGAACTATCGGTTTCAAATATGGAGTAGATTTTGATGGGGGGCGTATGTACAAGATTTCTTTCCTAGACGCTGATAGTACTTCTAACTATCCGTTGGAAAATAGTGAAATTGAAGACCTTCGTGGATCACTGATTACCGCTTTTGAAAATAATGAGCCGGTAGTAAAAACCGTCAGCAACAATAACCAGCTGATGATTACGACCAGCTATCGCAAGGATGATCGTGAAGCAACCAAAGAAGTTCAAGACATCTTGGTTAATACGTCTAAGAGCACTATCGCGAGCACTACTGTCCGCATCGATGAAGTTCAAGACGTAGGTCCTACCGTAGCAAACGATATTCGTACTGCGGCGATCTTCTCCGTTGTCTTCTCCCTTTTAATTATCTTCTTCTATATCCTCATGCGTTTCCGCAAGTGGCAGTATAGTTTAGGTGCAATTGTGGCGATCTTCCACGATGTAGCGATTGTATTGGGTATCTTCTCAATCTTGAAATTGTTTGATAACCTACCGATCAACGTTGAGATCAACCAGGCAATGATTGCCGCTCTCTTGACTATCGTAGGTTATTCGATCAATGATACTGTGGTTGTATTTGACCGTATCCGTGAAAACCTCGGTGAAATGAAGTCTGTCAAAATCAGCGATGTTTATAACATCTCTATCGACCAGACGATCAGCCGTACCTTGATTACTTCTTTGACTACCTTCTTGACCGCCTTGATCTTATTCATCTTTGGTGGCGACAGTATCAAAGGCTTTATCTTTGGTATCATGTTGGGTATCATTGTAGGTACTTACTCTTCGATTTTCGTGGCCAGTCCAATTGCTTTGGATATGATCCGTCGTCAGAAGCCAGAATTAGATAACTAGATTCCTTTTCGAGGAACGCAATATCGGGGGAGTAAAGGTCGTTAAAGCCTTTATTCCCCTTATTTTTTCACATCACCTCCTGAGAATTTGCTTGAATATGTCCAACGTTTTGCATTGTGAAAATTTTCTTTACTTTTGAACGGTAGAATTTTCAAGGATTCCACATAAAAAGATTTAAAAACCTATCTATGCTTTTCCTTCTTCAAGATGTACTGGACCCAAATGGGACAGCCGTTGATCCCACCGCTGCCGGTCCGAGATCCATTTTTGATTCCCTTATCGAAGGGGGCTGGGCCATGATCCCACTGGCGATATTATTAGTTGTCGCTATTTTCATATTCATCGAACGCTACCTCAACATCCGAAAAGCTGATGGGGACTCAGAAGAATTCATGCGTCAAGTCCGTAAATACGTGCTTGCAGGCAATATTGAAGCTGCGAAAGGTTTGTGTGAATCTGTCAATGATCCATTTTCTCGAATGATCTACAAAGGGATCAGCCGCCTAGGTTCTGCTTCTCTTAAAGACATCGAGGGGTCAATCGAAAATGTCGCCAACCTAGAGGTCTACCGGCTAGAACGACGGATTTCCCTCTTGGCCACCGTTGCCGGTGCTGCACCGATGATTGGATTTTTCGGTACCGTACTCGGTATGATCAAAGCCTTCAACGAGATTCGTGATCTCGGTGGTAATGCAGATGCAGCGGCACTTGCTGGCGGTATCTCAGAAGCGATGGTTACTACGGCCTCTGGTCTAGTAGTGGGCATTATTGCTTATCTCGCTTACAACTCGCTAGTGGCCCTGATCAATAAAGTTGTATTCAAACTTGAATTGACCGCGACTGACTTTATTGACCT
>JBCAWW010000359.1:0-6150 GCA_038534415.1 Bacteroidota bacterium
GAATTGGCCAATGGTCTTGTTGGTAAACTCCTGATCGAGATAATAGGGAGCAGATTGCAGATAATAGCAATATCCTAGCGATCCACTGACCGAAGAATGTATCTTCAAAGTGGGCTATTGCTATTATCTGCAATCTGCTCCCTATTATCTCGATCAGGAGTTTACCAACAAGACCATTGGCCAATTCCAGCTCTTTATCAATGCTTATCCTCTGTCAGATAAGCGAGAAGAAGCAAGTGATTTGATCACTGAGATGAGAGAAAAACTCGCCCAGAAAGATTTTGAGGCTGCGAAACTATATTATGATCTGTCGCGTTATAAAGCAGCAGTATCTTCCTTAGAAGTCTTTGTACAGCAGTTTCCTGATTCTCGCTATCGCGAGGAAGCCCAGTACCTTCGCTTCGAGTCTATGGTACTACTCGCTGACAATAGCGTAAACAACAAAAAGAAAAACCGTTATTTGGATGCAATCGATTACTACGAAAAGTTTGTAGATCGCTACCCAAATAGTGTATATTTGAAAGATGCAGAAAATCTGTACGCCAAAGCCAAAAAATCTCTCGGGAAAATTCAGGCAGAAGCGGCAGAAAATTCATAATTATCCAATTATATGAGCAAGAAGTTTTTGCCAATCGATACCCACAAAGTGGGAGATCTATCCGGTAATATGTACCGTTCTCTTGTGATTGCTGGCAAGCGCGCCAACCAAATCACCATCGCTCTTAAAGAGGAATTGACCTCTAAACTAGCCGAATTTGCTCCTGCCTACGACAACCTCGAGGAAGTCATGGAAAACAAAGAGCAAATCGAAATCAGCCGCTTTTACGAGCGTAAGCCAAAAGCGACTCAAACTTCCTTAGAAGAATTTATCGAAGGAAAAGTATATTTCCGCGACCCTAATGAGGACGTCATCTAATCGGAGGACATCCTTCTAACATATGTCTTTAAAAGGCAAACGGATCATCTTGGCTCTCAGTGGTAGTATTGCTGCTTACAAAGCCGTTTATCTGTTGCGCCTACTCAAAAAGGCGGAGGCAGTAGTAAAAGTAGTTACTACTGCCTCCGTCAATCATTTTATTGGAGAGCTGACGCTCAGTAGCCTTTCTGGTGAAAAAGTGTTTTCTGGCCTCTGGAATGAAAATTGGTCCGAGCACGTAAGCTTGGGTACTTGGGCCGATCTGATGGTGGTAGCTCCCGCTACTGCCAATACTCTAGCCAAAATGGCTAATGGCCTCTGTGATAATGCCCTTACGGCGGTTTATTTAGCGGCTCGCTGCCCTGTGATGGTAGCACCTGCTATGGATGCCGATATGATGATCCATCCTCGCACCCAAGCCAATCTTAAGACTTTAAATGCTGATGGAGTACAGGTCCTACCCACGGGTACTGGATTTTTGGCTTCTGGGCTAGAAGGCCCCGGCCGCTTACTAGAGCCAGAAGAAATCTTTGCGGCTATCAGCCAAACTTTGGACAATGGCCCTCTAAAAGGCCAAAAAGTATTGGTCAGCGCTGGTCCTACCAGAGAGGCTTTGGATCCTGTACGCTTTATCTCCAATCGATCTTCTGGTAAAATGGGCTATGCGCTAGCCAAAGTCGCTCAGCAATTAGGTGCTGAGGTGACATTGGTATCGGGTCCTACTAGCCTTGAAGTGCCCGCTGGGGTACAGTTTATCCCTGTGATTAGCGCCGCGGATATGTTGGAGGCCGTCCAGACGAACGCTCATTCGCAAAACGCTATCGTCATGGCTGCTGCTGTTGCGGACTACACTCCGCTCAAGGTGGCCGATCAAAAAATCAAAAAGAAGGCGGGAGATGATATGAGCATTCCCCTCAAGCGCACCATTGATATCCTTCGCACTATCGGGACCGATAAGCCCGCAAAACAAGTTTTGGTAGGCTTCGCAATGGAGACACAGAATGAGTTAGAGAATGCGCAAAAAAAGTTAGTGGCGAAGAATCTTGATTTTGTAGTTTTAAACTCATTGCGAGAGGCCGGAGCAGGATTTGGTCATGATACCAATCGTGTTACCCTGATCCATCGCGATAAAGAGGTGCAAGCCTTGCCACTCATGTCAAAAGAGGAAGTCGCAGCCGCTATTTGGCAAGAGGTGGGCAATATTTTGGCCTTGCACTAAGGTCCAATTTTGACCGTTATTTATGAAAAATTATCCTCCATTTATGAATATCTCCATCCGGACGCTATTGGTTTTTGGCTTTATGGCGATCACTCAATTAGGGATCAGTCAAGAATTGCTCTGTAATGTTAGCATCAATTCTGGCCGAATTCAGAGTGATAAAACCGTTTTTGACAATATGCGGGAGACCATCACCCAATATGTCAATTTCCAAAAGTGGACCAATGATGAGTTTACTGGGCAGGAAAGGATCCGTTGCAATATGCAGATCATTATCAACCAACGGCCTTCACCAGATTATTTCACTGCCTCTCTCACGATGCAGGTCTATCGTCCTGTCTATAATACCAATTATGAGACCCTCCTCATCAATATTCAGGACAATCTTTTCAACTTTAGTTATGTGCCCTTCCAGCAGATGACTTATAATGAAAATACCTACACTGATAATCTGACCGCGCTGCTCAATTATTATGTTTTTATTGCTTTAGGCTTTGATTATGGTAGCTATGCTCCCAATGGTGGAGATCCTTATTTTCGTAAGGCGCAGGAGATTGTCAACGTGGCCAGCAGTTCTGCTAACGAAAAAGGCTGGCGCGCAGGCGAAAGCGATCGTAACCGTTATTGGTTGGTAGAAAACCTGCTCAACAGTCGCTACAAAGGTTTTCATACCGTATTGTACAAATATCATCGCGATGGGCTAGACAAGATGGAGTCTGATCCCAACAAAGCTCGTCGTGCGATTTTGGATAGCGTTAAGGAAATGCAGCGGGTGGCTCGTTCCAACCCGCTCCTCATGCTCAGCAAGACCTTTACCGACGCCAAACATGAAGAACTTACCAAGGTGTTTACCAAGGCCTTTGTAAACGATAAAAAGGAGTTTTTGCAGATCATGCAGGAACTTGACCCGGCTCATAGTAATGAATACAATTCGATCATGAGTGGCTAGGCGTTCTGCTGCGCAGAACGATAAGAAATAAGGACCCAAAAATAAAGGCTCAATATCCAAGAATCTCGAAAATCTTGAATATTGAGCCCTTTCTGTGACTGAGCGTTCCGCGCAGCGGTAAAAACCCTAAGGATTTAACAAAATTGCCTTGCCATAACCCAAGCCTTCCAAGGCTGCTAGTTGAGTTTCTGCATCGCCTACAATCAGATAGATCATCTGGTCGGGACGTATGTATTGCTTAGCCAAAGCCTGAATCTTTTCGACGCTCATCGCTTGGACAATTTCCTGACGTTGGAGGACATAATTAGGCGACCAGCCGTAGTCTGCAATATTGGCCAGTATCTCTTCTTTGGCGCGAAGGGTTTCAAAAGCACGGGCATTACTCTTGAGTAAAAAGCTTTTTGTGGTTTCGAGATCAGCTTCGCTGAACGTTGGTCCATAGTCTCTTAGAATCGACTGTACCAATGCGGTTGCATCATAAGTGGCATTGCTGCGGATACCGCTACTGATGCTAAATGGACCCGGGATAGTGCTGCCCTGAAAGCCTGACCTGATCCCATAGGTATAGCCCTTGCCTTCACGTAGTTCTTGGGTCAATTGAGAAGCAAAACCACCGCCACCGAGGCGATAGTTCATGACTTGCATGGGGTAAAAATCTTCATCCGTAGCGGCCTTGGCCAAATAGCCAAAGCGGATCACTGATTGTTTCGCACCTGGCACATCATAAAAATAGACTTTAGAGGCCTCGATCGGGGCGGGTAGGGGATAGTTGGGCATATTGACCTCCTTGGCTTCCCACTCTTGCCCAATACGGCCAATTGTCTGTTTGACCGTAGTTTGGTTGCTTGCTCCTACCACCAATAAGTCAGCCGCAGTGGGGGAGAAGTTGCTATCATAATAAGCTTGTAAATCCGCTAGGGTAATCTCTGAAACTGTATTGGGATAGCCTGCGATATTTTGGGACAGGATATGATCTGTGCCATAAAGCAACTGATAGTATTCTCTCGTAGCAATGCTGCCGGGTTGTGATTCCTGTTGTACGAGACGACTGAGGGTATTTTGTTTGGCGAGCGCAAACTCCGCTGTATCCCAGCGGGGCTCCAATAGTATTTCTTCGACTAGTGCCATAGTGGCTGCAAAATTGCGTTTGAGGGTAGCGCCACTGATTTCGATACTTTCTGTTCCAGCATTTACGTTGATAAAGGCACCTAATTGTTCGATCGCTGCTTCCAGCTCAGCTGGCGTTTTGCTTTGAGTGCCTTTGTCTAAGGTATTGGCTAAGAGATTGGCTACACCCACCTTGCTGGGATCGTCCAATAGTAGTCCTCCTTTGAGTCTTAGATTGAAATTGATCAAAGGTAGTTCGCTATTTTCGATACCATAAATTTTGAGGCCATTGTCGGTAGTACTTTGCCAAACACTAGGCGGGCTAAGGTTGGGAGTGGGGCCATAGGGAGGTTCGATGCTACGATCAAAAGAAGAGGTGGTCCGCTCATAATCGCTTGCTTCTGGTAAGACAAATTCTGCTTCTGCGCCTGCGATAATTTTCTCTTCTACTACTTCTGCTAAATCTGAGCCTTCGATCATCAAATCAGCCTGGCCGCGAGGGACAAAGCTGGTGGCAACGTAGTTTTTATCTTTGAGGTACTTTGCATAGACCCGCATGACATCTTCCCGCGTAACCGCTAATTGCTTCTCAATATCTGCTTGTAGGTAGCCAGGGTCCCCGGCAAAGATATTGTACTGAGCCAGCTGAAAAGCTTTGTTAAGGACGCTAGAAAGCCCAAAATAAAAGTTGGTTTCAAGACCGGCTTTCACTCTCCCAAGGTCATCATCGCTAAAAGAAGCATTCTCGAAGAGCGTAAAAGCCTCCTCACTTGCCATTTTTACAGAATCCAAATCAATACCGGGATAGGCCCGCACCAATAAGCTAATCTCTCCCGCCAACTCAGAATTTTGGCTGTAGATGTTTGCACCAGAACTAAGTTTATACTTTTCGACTAGGACCTTATAAAATGGGGCGGTCTTTCCATCAGCTAATAAACTGCTAAGTACATCCAACGCATAACTATCTGGATGATAGCGGTGTACGCCGGGCCAAGTCATACTCAATTGCGGAACTCGCGCAAAATTATCTTCATAGTATAAGGACTTGCTTTGCTCCAGACTGACAGGACGTTTTTCCATCGGGGAGATTTCCTCGCCTCTAGGGATTTCTGCGAAATATTTTTCAACCCATGTTTTGGCTTCCACTGGATCAAAATCACCGGCTACCACCAGGGTGGCATTGTTGGGGACATACCAACGGCGATAAAATTCTTTCACATCTTCAAGGGTAGCGTTTTGTACGTCTTCAAGCGAGCCGATGACCTGCCAGTTATAAGGATGACCTTCTGGGTATAGATTTTTTCCTGTTACGTAGCCTGAATGTCCATAGGGCGCATTGTCGACTCTTTGGCGCTTCTCATTCTTGACCACCTGTTTTTCTTTTGCTAGGACAGGCTCAGTAACTGTATTGATAAAGAAACCCAATTTATCCGCCTCAGCCCAGAGCATCTTTTCTAGGGCATCTTTAGGAACCGTTTGAAAGTAATTGGTCCGGTCCCGACTCGTAGAACCATTGGCTCCAGAGCCCCCCACTCGACTACTCATTTTGTCTAAGCCCCCTTTGCCAAGGTTTTCGGATTCAAGGAATAGCAGATGCTCAAATAGATGAGCAAAACCTGTTCGACCCACTTTCTCTCTTGAGGAGCCGACGTGGAAGGTAAGGGCAACTGCGGTAACCGGATCAGAATGATCTTCATGAAAGATCACTTCTAAGCCGTTTTTTAGTTTGAACTTTTCAAATTCAATTTTGGGGCCTGTCTCAGGCGAGGCTTTTTGGCAGGCACTACTCAATAAGAGTAGGAATGAGGTGAAGAAAAAGAGAGTATATTTTGACATAGCTTGTGAAAAAAGGTCCCGAAAAATACGGCTCAAAAGGGAGAATCTTTAGATCAATTTCAATTTGGTAGAAAAATCAGTACTCAATTTTAGCCCTCAATGCTTCATTTCGTTTTTTTATCT
>JBCAWW010000360.1:0-6134 GCA_038534415.1 Bacteroidota bacterium
AATTTTTATCTCTCTTATACCGCAACAGCTTGCGCCATGCGATATTCTATAACCTTTTTTTGTGGGTCAAAAGGACCCAAATCGTCCAAACCAAGCGATTTGATCGCTATATATATGAGCTCTTCTTCTGCGAGCTCTCCCCCTATACCTTGTAAATCTAAATAATACTGCCCCGCTTCTAGCAAACAGCGTTTAGGGATCATGCCCACTAACTCTGAGCCTGTAACCCGCATGCCCCTTGCTCTGGCCGAGTTTCTAATAGCTTCAAAAGCGATATGTACTGGCGTCTGATTGATATCCGTAAGATTGGTGGATACCTGCGCTACTCCATATTGCTCCATATACCAGCCAATGGCTTTCACTGCTTTGCATTTTCCCGCTTCGCGAACGATTTCCCCTCTTGTATCTCGCACTTTCTTGCCGTCCACTATTTTGGCTCTTCCGCTCTCGCGAACGTCTCCCGCCACTGCTTTCGCCTTGGCGACTGAGCGACTATTGAGGTTGACATTATAAGCGATGAGAAAATCCCTAGCGCCGATTACTGTCTGGCCAGCATGCGCATTAAATTGTTGGGGACCATAGTCGGGCTTCCATTCAGGAGACAGGATTTTACTTTTAAAACCTTCATATTCTCCAGAGCGAATAGTCGCCAAATTTTGCCGTTGGGTTTGAGTGGCAGCGTTCTCGTAGAGATAAACCGGGATTCCCAATTCTTCGCCTACTCGCTTAGCAAGTTGATGCGCGAGTGCAACTGCCTCCTCCATAGAAATACCGCTGATAGGGATCAAAGGACACACATCAGTTGCACCCATCCGAGGATGTTCGCCCTGGTGTTGACCCATATCAATTAATTGAGAAGCTTCTTTAATCCCTAGAAATGCAGCTTCAACAACCGCCTCTGGATCGCCCACAAAGGTGATCACAGTGCGATTTGCAGAGGCTCCTGGATCTATATCCAGTAGGGAAACGCCTTCGACCGATTGGATCCGGTCTGCAATCTTATTTATGAGTTGATGGTCCCTCCCTTCACTGAAATTGGGAACACACTCAAGCACAGAAGGCATGTAGTAATTTCTAGGGTTAGTAGTGTATCAATTCCTATAAAAAAGGTGCGATTACATAGTAGCTATCATGCTAAGATAATCATGATTTCCTAAACTTGGAATTTCCGCACCGTATTTTTTCTAGTCTAGGCTATTTTCGATAGAGTCAATCACCACCTTGAGGAAGATAAACATAATGCCCTGATTACTAGATTTGATGATATCTGCCTCTTCTTCAAAAATGATTTGTATCAGGAATTCAAGCAGTCCTGGCTGTGAAGAATCTTTCATCAAATCACGGGCTATTTGTTCAAATCCTTCCTCTGCTTCTTCCGCCAAATATTCGATCATTTTGACGTTTAATGCTTTGATCTCTTCTAAATGTTGCTCATCAATCCTCCCCAATTGGATACCCGCCCGTAGGTAGGTCTGCCAAATAATAAGACCCAAAAACAGCATCAATTCGCTTTCATCCCCGTCAAAGTCGGTTTCCCCCATCGTCATAAGATAGGTAAACAAAACGGGCTGCGCCTCGCTAAATGATTCTACTATTCCAACAATTTCGTCTTCATCCTCGATGGAGGATAACCAATCATATGTCGCGTCGGCCTGATCTAAACTTAGCATCTGCATGGCATAAAGGTAGGGATTTAGAGCAAAGCGGCCAATACGTTCTCGACTCCCTCTTCTATGGGGAGAGCAACGGGAAGCCCTAATTCTGCTTCATACTCTGCCTGATAAGCCTTGGCCTGCTCTAAGTTCAAGCCCGTTGTATTGAGTGCAATGCCCAAAGTCGGGACACCATACATCTTGATTAGCTCGATCTCATTTTGCAAAGCGGGGATCTTTCGATCAAATTGCTCCCATCCTTTATAGTAAGTTCTTGCTGGTGGGTGTACCAGGACCACCCCATCCACATTGCCCGAAACCAAAAACTCCGAGCCACAGGGCCCACTTGGGTTACGCAGGGCTGCTTGACCTTCAATCAAGATTAGGTCTGGATTGACCTGCTCATTACAACTGACAATTGCATGTTCTAATTCGCCCGATACAAAGTCATTGAGCGTAGAGTCAAAGACAAAGCCAAAACGGCCATCAACCATCCAGCCCGTTTGTCCAGTATAAATCATTTCTGCTTTAAGGCCTTGAGCCCGAGCAGTATTGCGCAAATGCAAGGCAGTAGTTCTTTTGCCCACCGCACAGTCAGTCCCCATGACCGCGATCTTAGGCGTTTTGACTTTGAAGATGCTCCCATCCCAAAAGTGTAAATCTTCCCTTCTCTTCGGTTTGCGAACGTCGATGAGCGCTGCCTTAAATTCGGCCGCGAGACTTACAAAATGCGGTTTTTCGGTCAAAAATTCGTGCATGCCAGACACCAGCGACATGCCGTTCCGCAAAGCGGCCTCCATCTCAGGAAACAATTGGGCCGGCAAGCTCCCACCGGCATTGGCGATACCGATGATACAGTAATTTGCTACTTCGTCAGCTTGGGCTAAATAATCCTCAAAACTATCATATACGGCAATGCCTCTAGTTTTGCCATCGACGACTTCTCCCGCGTCTTGACCTGCAGATTTGCTGTCAATAATGCCTACTACTTTAAAGCGCTCGGAGCCGCGGACTAGGCCGTGTGCTGTCTTGGCTGAGTTATGATCAAATTGGCCGCCGGTAAGGACAATAGCAGTTGCTTGCTTCATGGGTTTGTATTTTGACCCGAGAAATGTAGCAATATTATGCGGCTTCGCCGAACGCTTAATTGAAGCGAGAATGCCCAATTTCGAACCCCAAGGCAGCAGATGTAAATTCTCCACCCTTGGCAATAGGAAATTGGACATTCAGATTTCTCGTCGAGACTCCAAGCAACTAACTCGTGTATAGCAGCCGGAATTTTTTTGTTTTTACTGCTTCGCAGAACGATTGTCAGCGTTCCGCGAAGCGGTAGGGCTAAACAGCCTCTGCTAGCAAGGCCAAAATCTGCTCACCATGCTCTTTGCTTTTTACCTTTTCGATCAGGTGGGTCAATTGCCCCTCTTCGTCAAACAAAAAGGTTGAGCGCATCACACCCATATAAGTCTTGCCATACATAGACTTTTCACCCCAAGCACCCAAGGCTTCGATCAATTGATTTTCAGGATCGCCAAGGAGGTCATAAGGGAGTGCTTGCTTCTCGATAAAGCGGCAAAGCGGTTTTTCCTTGTCTGGACTGAGACCGACTACTTCATAACCTGCTTTTTGTAGCTCTGCATAACTATCGCGCAAACTGACGGCTTCTTTGGTGCAGGTGCCGGTATTGGCCTTTGGATATACAAAGACGACGAGTTTTTTGCCCGCATAATCTTGTAGGCTGACAGTTTCACCATTTTGATTGAAAACAGATATGGCCGGAGCAGCCGAGCCAATATTGAGAAATGAAGACATATTTTTTTTGAATTAGGATTTTATCTGACTTAGAAAACCAACTCCCTCGGCTTTTGTTATTTTTGTATGATGAAAACGATCAAATTAGGATTTAGTACCTGTCCCAACGACACCTTTATGTTTGATGCCATGGTGCATGGACGTATCGATACGGGGGACATTCGTTTTGAATTGGTTTTGGCAGATATCCTGCACCTCAATCAGATGGCTGTGGCCGGAGAGTTGGATATGGTCAAGATTTCTTACAATACCTACGGTAGGATCAAGGGCCAATATAGTCTCTTGGAGGCGGGGAGTGCCCTCGGACACGACTGTGGTCCTCTGCTGATTTCCAAACGTCCGCTGAGTGCTGAAGAGATCGTGAACGGCAAGCTAAAAGTGGCGATACCCGGTCAAAATACGACTGCAAACCTGCTTTTGAGCTATTATGCCCCTGAGATCGCAAATCGAGAAGAGATGATTTTTCATGAGGTGATGCCTGCCATTGCCAATGGTGAGGTTGATGCTGGGGTGATCATTCATGAAAATCGTTTTACTTACCAAGACATGGGCTTACAACTGATACAGGACCTAGGGGAGTATTGGGAGAGTAAGACCCAGCTGCCAATTCCTTTAGGGGCAATCGTGGCTAAAAAGAGTCTCGGTGCAGCACGGGTCGCTGAACTACAGGGCTATATGAAAGCGAGTGTCGCTCACGCCTTTGCCCATCCCGAAGACTCCGGCGATTATGTCAAGCAACATGCGCAGGAGATGGACCCAAGGGTTATGAAGGCCCATATAGATTTGTATGTCAATGAGTATTCTCTCGCCCTCGGCGAACGCGGCCACGCGGCAGTCGACAAACTCCTGTCGGTCGGGGAGAAGATGGGACTTTATGCATGAACAGGGAGGGATGCTAGGCGATTGAATATTCCCTAATCCTTATGCTTATTGTAGCTAGCGACTGCCTCGATGATGCCAGGCTCTTTGTAGATATGATTGCCAATAATCACTTCCTTGATTCCGACTGCTTTGAGGTTGTCGATGTCTTCAAAGGAGTGAATATGACCGCTGGCAGCAAAGATCGCTTCCGGATAAGTATTGGTGAGTTCGCTGTAAAACTCTAGGTCTGGTTCGCGCTCTAGACTATCCGAATCAATATCTGTAATCAAAAATCGGCTGAGTCCGAGATCGATACTGCGCTTGATGAGTTCATGGAGCTGCGGTCGATCATTTTCTTGACTAAAGCCATGGCTAGTCAAGTGGCCATCCAGCATATCAAAGGCGATGGTGATACGTTCGTTTTTGATATGATTAGCGGCACAGATCTCTTCGAGGAACGGTAAGTCGTTGGCGGCAGAAGTACCGAGGACAAAAAAGTCAACTCCCCCATACTGCAATGACTTGAGGTAGTCCATAGACTTGATGCCTCCGCCGACCATAATGTCAGGAATGGTCGTGTTAGCTAAAGAACCAATTAGTCCTTTGTTGTTGGCGTCATTGTCTTGAGAAGCATCAAGATCCACCAAATAGATACGTTCTATATCTTGATCAGAAAGTTTTTCGATCAACTTATAGGGGTCCAGATTGAGAAAATCTAAATTTTCATAATCTCCGGGACGGAAAGCGGCAGTTTTGCCGTCTTTGATATAGAGGGCAGGAATGATCAGCATGGAGGTAAAAGTAAAGGATATTTTGCATTGCAACAAGGCCGCAAAAAGCCCGTACTTATAGTACCCCATGATGTGAACCCTTTAGTATTCACATAATATCCCTATGTCCACACATTTATTTCAAGATTACCACCAACTGCTCTTTCCTGTAGCTTATAAAATGTTGGGGGATGCCGCTGATGCTGAAGACATCGTGCAAGAAACGATGCTAAAATGGCTGAGCGTTCCCCGCAGGGAAGAAATAGAAAACCCAGAAGGCTATCTAGTTCGCACCCTGATGAACAAATGTCTCAACTTCATCAGAGATCATCGCAAAAAGCGAAGCGATGTCGAAATCGCTCCTGAGCTGCTCACAGACCATCTTCCAGGCCTGATCGACAAGCAGCCAGCCCTTGCATTAGGGATGCAAGCGATGCTCGAAAAACTCACGCCTATGGAGCGAGCGGTCTTTTTGCTCAAGGAGATATTTAATTATTCGCACAAAGAGATTGCCGAATTATTGGACCTTAGTGAAGAGTACTGCCGCCAGCTTTTGAGCCGAGCTCGTCGTCATTTACGCAATGATCGCCAACGCTTCGAAGCCAAGCCTGAGCAACATCTACAACTGTATCAAACTTTTGTTGAAGTCTGCAAAGGCGCTGATCTCGGCAAATTGCTAAAAATCCTCCGTGAAGATATCCGGATTGACATTTCTCGACCTGCTGCTAGCTTCCAAGGGGCGCTACCAGTGGGCGAAATGCTCATGCGTTTGCCGCATAAACAAATTCGTTATGAATGGATGTGGCTCAAAGATTTGCCCGTTTTAGTGGCCTATCTATATCAGCAGCCCACATGGATTGTGCGCTTAGAAGGCCATGAGCAATCTATTAGTAGCATTCAAATCGAAGTCTTGGGAGATCAACCGCTATCGCCTTTGGATTTTTTCCATGCGACCAGTAGATCTACCACTCGACTATAATTTGCTCTTCCTTCGCGGATCCCTTGACTCTTGAGATAGATGTCATAAATATCACGCGAAGCC
>JBCAWW010000361.1:0-6134 GCA_038534415.1 Bacteroidota bacterium
GGCAAAAACTCGGTCCAGCGATTTATATAGAAGAAATTGAGGTGGCGAGTAATAAGCCTTCAAATAGAAGGAATGAAATTCGAATAAGAGGAAATAAATTTGATAATGTAGCTACTACAATTCCTGTTTCCTCAAATTTTGATGATGGCGCCCCCAGTATTGAATTTGAAAGAATTGAGCTGCGGGCCAAAGTGCTGGTGAGATTTGCATTGCCCCAAGAATAAGGTTTAACCCCAGCGAATTGATCGTTGCGGACGTCTTATGACAAAAGCAACCCAAGTATGAAACACAAAGAATGGAAGGTGGGCCTCAGTCTGCTTGGTATTATTAGCATTACTGTCTTTGCTTATTTTGATGGTGAATCAAAGCCAGCAGAAAAGCTCATCATCAAAGAGCCAATCCTTAAGTATGATGTCAAATATTTTGAGTTGGAGGAAGATGTTTTTGAGCTCAAAACGGATTGTGCTTTTGGCGATGTTTTGCCAAAAAAATCAAAGGCTAAATTAAAAGAGGGAGCCATGACTGTTTCTCTGCCAGATCCTCAAGCGGATTTGGACAGTGGGCTAGTGCGGATTTATATCCCGGGAGGCTTGGTGTCCCAACCCAATCAATTTAGCCAATTGATGAAAGCCCGTTATGATATTGATTTTTGGGAAGAAGGTTGTGTGAGATTGTATCCAGAAGAATATCTAATGACCTATAATGCGACCGTATTTGCCTATTTAGATGAAAAGTATGGGTTAGAGTGGCGAGAATTCTTAGTGGTGGACACTTATTAGCGCTTTTGTAAATCTTTTTATAAGGTTTCTCGTTAATTTAGGGATATAATTATGCTTGCGAAATATGAAGCAATCCTTCGCTAAATATAGCTTACTGTTTTTAGTCCTCGTTTCTGGCTGTGGTATTGACCTGCAAACCAAGGATTGGGCGGCTGATAATTTGCGTTATTTTCAGACGAAAGAAGTGATTCCCAATTGGTTTGATCTCCGCTATGCTGAAAATACAGGGGTTGCTTTTAGCTTTTTGCAAGACGCCGATTCTGCTTGGCGTTTGCCATTAATCTTTGGTGGCGTGCTCTTATCCGCCTCTATGGTGATTTATCTGTTTTGGCAGTGGCGTAGACAAAATTTCATGATCCTCTTGCCGCTAGCGCTAATATTAAGTGGTGCCTTTGGCAATTTTATCGATCGGGTCATGAATGGATATGTGGTGGATTTCTTCCATTTTCATTATTCCTATGAATACAACTTCCCCATATTCAATGTGGCTGATGTGCTCGTCTTTAGCGGGGTGGTTTTAATGCTCATCCAATATTATCGTGGTAAACTTAATTGGGAAGATTCCGACGTTTCTTCGAGTTTACAAACATAGTAGGCATTTCGGTATCGTTTTTGTATTTACAGGGCTAAGCTTTTACCCTGTTTATGCGCTATTCTGTCCTGTTCCTTCTCTCCCTACTGTTCTCTATTAATCAGCTAGTCGCTCAGCTGCCAATTTACAATATGACCAATCTCACGGTCGATGATTGTAAAGGTTTCCTTTTAGATAGCGAAGATGGTTCCGTCGGTGGACACTATGATCACGACGAGAATTATACTTTTAGCATTTGCCTTCCAGGCAACGGTACGGTCACGCTGATATTTAGTGATTTTTGTACGGAGGTCAATTATGATTCTCTACGGATTTTTGACGGGCCAGATACCCTGTCCCCTCAAATTGGGTCTGCCTATATGGGCACCAACAATCCTGGGACAGTTACTTCGACGGGGCCTTGTCTTACGGTCAACTTTATTTCAGATGCCAATGTCTCTTGCACCGGTTGGACCGCACAATGGACTACAGATGTAGAAGCACCGGTATTGCCGCCAATGGCTGTGCAAAATACCGCGCCGCCCTGTAGCACAAATACCGTAACGGTAAGTTTTTCGACTCCTTTACCCTGCGACTCTTTAGACTTAACTTCCTTCCAACTCAGTGGACCCGCTGGAAATTTAACCAGCGCGACTCCCCTCAATTGTGTCAATGGCTTTGCTACGCAAGTTCAGCTAGGGATGAACCCCGGAGCAAACGCAAGTGGTTTGTACCAAGTTTCCTATACCAGTGCTTTTCTCGATGCCTGTGATAGTCTTTGGATTTTGACCACTACCGATACCTTCCTGATCAATGATTGTCCCTTAGAGATGTATCTCGAGGCAGATCCTGATACCATATGTTTTGGCGGTTGTGCAGATTTGAGCGCAGTGGTTAGCGGTGGAGATTTCCAAACTTATGGTTATAGTTGGACTCCTGCTTTTGGCAATAATCCCGGACCCTTTACGGTTTGTCCCGATAGTACCACCACTTATTATCTGACGGTTAGTGATGGTGCAGGCTCGCCGCCCGTTACGGATTCAATAACGATTTACGTACTGCCCAACCCAGTAGCACCGGCGGATACGGCCCTTTGTCAGAGTGATCCCGCCTTTAATCTTACTGCCACTCCTAGTGGGGGTAGCTGGTCTGGGCCGGGTATCGTCGATCCATTGGCAGGACTATTTGAGCCAGATTCTGCTGGTGGAGGTATTCACGAAGTGATTTATACCGATTCCTTAGGTTGTTCTGATAGCTTGTTGGTCGATATTACAGAAATTGATCCTGGCCCTATTCAAGCAGCCTGCCCCGGTACCGCTCCCTTTGGTATGATGGGCTTTAGTCCTATTGGAGGAGTTTGGTCAGGCCCCAATATTAGTACAACGGGGGTTTTTACGCCTCCGGCAACGATTGGCACCTTTACGGTTACCTATACGATCAATGGCTGTATTGCTACTAAAGACATCTATATTGATTATCCTTTGATCACTTTGCCAGATACGATCTGCCAAAGCGAAGATGATTTTAATCTCACGGCAACGCCTCCAGGAGGCTTTTGGAGCGGACCTGGCGTCGAAGATTCACTCACGGGATATTTTGACCCGGGCAGCGCCAATCCAGGTGACAATATGTTGATCTATCGCTTGTCTGGCTGCGCGGATACTTTCAACTTGTTTATTAAAGAAATTAATTTCCCTTGGGACAATGCTGCCTGTCCTATGCAACCACCATACAGTCTCGGACCAGCTAATCCGCCTGGGGGTATCTGGGGCAGTGCTTTAGGGGGAATTGTCGATACCATCAATGGGATTTTCGATCCCGGCATCATGATGGGCGCCAATTTTACCGATACCGTCTATTATTCCTTTGACGGTTGTACCCGAACGAGAGAAATCTATGTCATCCAAACGGAGATAGATTACGACACAGTTTATCGTTGTATGAACGAAGGGGAAATGGATCTCAATTACACCAATACCCGCCGCCGTCCTTGGGATGGCGATTGGATCGGAGCAGGCGTAATTGATCCTGATAATCCTGGTGTGTTTGATCCTGCTGTAGCGGGTCCTGGGACTCATTTATTGATTTACGAGGCAAATACCTGTAGTGATAGTTTATATCTTACTGTGTATCCGCCAGCCGTATATGGCGATAGCGCTGTTTGTGAGATCACCTCTCCCTTTGCTATCCCAAGCCCCTCCCCCGGAGGACGATGGAATGGACCGGGTATTACAAGTCAAAGTCAAGGCATATTTGATCCCCAAGATGCAGGGGTAGGGATACATACCCTCTTTTATACCTCTCCATTCGGATGTATTGATTCGATAGAGATGGAAGTTACCGCCTTGCCACAGGTGAGTATTTCTGATTTGTCCTCGCAGTATTGCTTTGTGGATTCGGCTTATGTGCTGACTGGGCTTCCCGCTGGCGGCACCTTTAGTGGGCCCGGTATTGTCGGTAATACTTTTAACCCTGCTTTGGCAGGGGCTGGAGGGCCATACCTAATTGCCTATACCGCTGGAGAGGGAGAATGCCAAAGAACGGCTACCGCAATTACGGGGGTGAGTCCTCCCATTTCTGTCTCGGTAAGTATCAGCGCGGATACAATCTGTCCCGGTGAAGTAGTCGAATTATCTGCTGTCGCTAGTGGGGGAGGAACAGGTATCTTCAATTATCTTTGGCAGCCTATCAATAGAGCACAGAGTACCGTTAGCATAGCTCCTCCAAATAGTACGACTTATAGTGTTCGCGTGAGTGATGGTTGCTCTGACCCTGTTACCGAAAGTATCAGCGTCTATGTACATCCAGACTATAGCTTAAGTTTTACTAGCAGCGATCCAGTTTGTTTTGGTGAGCAAGGATGGTCCGCGGTCCAAGTTACAGGACCGAGTAGCTATGATATATTTTGGGATGTCGATCCCCCCCAAATTGGAGATACGCTGAGAGCCCCAACAGACTTCAATTATGAAGTCATTGTAACGGACCTTAATACTGGCTGTGAAAAATCAGGCTTAACTGAGATTCCCCGCTGGCCCTATGTAGAGGCGCAATTTCTCCCCAATCCTAATGACTATTGTGTGAGCATCGCCGATCCGGTAGTTCAAATGGTGGATCAAAGTGTAGGAGGATTTCGCGGTTATTGGGACTTTGGTGATGGTACCCAGCAAGATTATGTGATGGGGCAGGATATAAACCATGCTTATCCTGCTATTGGAGACTATACGATCAATCTCTACATCGAAAACGAAGGCGGCTGTAGTGATACTATCAGCGCGAGCATTTGTGTCGAACCCCTTCAGTCTTATGTTTGGGTTCCCAATGCCTTTACACCCAATGCAGACAATGTGAACGATCAGTTTATGGTCATTGCTCAAGGTTTTGAGGCTTACCAATTAAGGATATTTGATCGTTGGGGTAAGCAAGTCTTTGAGACACAAGATCCTAATGCCACTTGGGATGGAACCTTCCAAGGGAAAGGCGTTCCCGAAGGGACCTACGTCTGGAAAATTGAAGGACAATTAGTTCGCAATAATCCAGATCTAGATTATAGAGCTACCTATTTCAGAGATCAAGGCAGTGTAACTATCTATCGCTAAGTAAGCAGTACTAATCTTCGATTTCTCCTTTTTCAACAAAGAGTGCCTTGACAAGGTCATCACTTGGTTCAGCTTGAGGAGCGGGGTCTCCAAGCCCACGAGCTACGATCTTAGGCTTCTTTTTGAAAAGTTTGGATAGAAGGGATTTTTCGAGTCCCATAACCTTAAACAAAGGATTGGTACCCGGCTTGCCTAAGATTTCAAGCGCTAGCTTTTTGTTAGAATTTGCTTCCATCCCAATATCAGCCTTGGCGATATCTAAGTCCTTGATATCGAGATTGCCGGTAGCTGAGATTTGGGTTTTAGTGCCCGATTCATTGGAAATTAGGACACTGACCGAATCCGCTGTCTTGATCTCTGCAATGATGACTAAATCATCATCCCAATCTTCGGCCTGATATTTTTTTAATACTGCTTTGCCCACATCCATGATATTTGATATCATATCTGTTCTGATGCCGGCAGCTTTGAAGACATAGCTTTTCGCTTTGTGAAATTCTATGTCAAAAATCACCTGAGCAGTCATCTCTATGACTTCAGCACTTGCACTGCTGTCAAATTTTGGGTGGACATTTACACCCTGCTCAGAGGAAAGATCTAGTTTGTCCTGTTTGATTCCCTTCCTGACAGTAAAATCGATGCCCAAGTCCTTGAGTGTGGTTTGCATCGTAAATACTCCGTCGTTCATATAACCAACATCTCCTAGATTGAGATTTTTTGAGAGTTCCCAATTGGCGCGGAGCTGCGTTTTCTTGAAAATGTCTTTTTGATAATTCTGGATGGGCATTTTGGGCAGATTTATGGTTGATTTCTTACTAACTAATTGACTAGATCGAATATTCCCTAAATCTAAAACGTTTTTCTGAAAATACAATCCGTATTTCTTGGGATAAGAGCTACGTATTTATACTGCAAAACTCCCTCATTTCTCCTAAATTCGTGATATGAAAAGCAATGCAAATGTGCGCTGGTTTCTGATTATCGTTTTGTTGATCGTAGCCAATCTAATTCTGTCGAGTTTTTTCTTTCGCGTGGACCTTACCAAAGAAAAGCGATACTCTCTATCTGATGTCAGTGAGGCTGCCTTGGATACCTTAGCCTATCCAATGTTTGTTACCGTTTATTTGGAGGGAGAATACCCACCAGACATTCGAGCTTTTCAGGACGTGCTTCGCACAACGCTTCTAG
>JBCAWW010000362.1:0-6124 GCA_038534415.1 Bacteroidota bacterium
GATTTCAGACTGATTTTCACGCATCAAGTCTTCTTCGCCTTCGTCTTTGGCTTGCATACCGGCGAAGAAGACTTGATGCGTGAAAATCAGTCTGAAATCAATGCAATTGCAGCGACTTTAGACAAGCACCGTCAAGAAATTAGCAACAACAACCTTCAGTCAGTTGACTATCAACAAATGCTCATGAATCGTGAGTCTCAACTTGAAGAAGTGGGACAGCAAGCAGATGCCGTGAGCTTTCTCGCTAGCAACTATCAGCGCATAAAGCAATACCGGGAGTATGCGCTTAATACCGCAGTCGCTCCATAAGAAATTTGTTTTTCAAAAAAAGCCCCGCCTACAAGCGGGGCTTTTTTTGTATCTTTTCCCCCAATGAAACCCCAATTTCTGGCCTGCGTATTCCTAAGCCTTTTGGGCTTTGCCGATCTCTGTGCTCAGCACGCACTAATCCGCATTCCCCATCCCCTGCCTGCAGATCTAGCAGCGCAATTAGCGCTAGATCACTTCCTACCCGCACAAAATGACTCCATAGACTGGATCGCGAGCCGCGATGAACAAGCCCTATTGCAGGCTCACCAAGTCGATTTTCGTACCATAAAAGCTGATATGCAAGCTTTTTACGAGCAAAGTATGCTGCAAAGTCAGGCCCGAAGCAGCTGCGGTTTACAGCATTATAGCTCTGGCTCCATGGGGGGCTACCATACTTATCTCGAAGTAGTGGCGCAGCTCAATTTGATGCATCAACTTTTTCCGACGCTTTGCGGAACGCCTTACTCCATCGGCCAATCCATAGAAGGTCGAGAAATCTACGCTATCAAACTTTCGGATCAGCCAGCATTCAACCAAAGTGGAGAGGAAGCGAGAGTCTACCTAGATGCCTTGACCCATGCGCGTGAACCTCTCAGCATGGAATCTCTGCTTGCTTTTGCTTGGTGGTTGCTCGAAAACTACGGAACCGATGAAAATGCCACCTATTTGTTAGATAATCGTGAGATTTATCTGCTGCCTGTGATCAATCCTGATGGCTACGTCTATAATGAACAAATTGCGCCCAATGGCGGTGGACTTTGGCGAAAAAACCGGGCTATCATCTCTGGTAGCAATTGTTTTGGGGTGGACCTCAATCGTAACTACCCTTGGGCGTGGGGCAATTTGAGTGGGGCAGCCGACAATCCTTGTTCGGATACTTATCACGGCGCCAGCACCAACTCTGAGCCCGAAACTATGGCCGCTCGTGCCATGATCGATTCTCTCGGGGCCAAGGCAGGCTTTTCGGTGCATAGCTATGGTCAAGTGATGTTGCACCCCTGGCTTTGGCAAAATAACTCTAGCGATTTTGCGCTTTCGAGTGAGTTAGCTTCCGATTTTATTCCTGCTGGCTACGAGGCCTATGGCAATGGGCCCGAAATGCTCAATTATCTAGCTTCCGGCACTACGGCAGACTATATGCAATCCCAAGATATGCTCAGTTGGACCCCCGAAGTAGGACGAGCGTTCTGGGAACCAGCTAGCAAAATTTGTGAACGCGTGGCCGAAATGCGTAAACCGTTACTCCATATTTGTTGGTTGGCGGGGGCCTTTGCACGGCTACAACACTATGAGCACGGACCCGTCATTCCCGGCGATACGACAGGACTCAGGATCCGGATCAAAAATCGAGGTATTGGAGATACCGCAGTCAATGTGGAGATTCATTGTCGGACTTTGAGTGATGAGATGACTGTGATCGATCCGGTAGTCAATTTAGGAGATATCGCTGCGCGGAACGCTCGTACTTGGTCGGCTTTGCCGATTAGACTATATATCAGTCCCAATGCTCAGCAATTGCTTGCGCTGGAGATAAGCGTTCGGCAAGGCCCTACCCTCTTGACCAGCCAAATAGATACCCTCTATCTGAGACCGGGTAGCTACGATATGCTTTGGGAGGAGGATTTTGAAAACGGCCGCACGGATTGGACGCAGCAAAGCGGCGATTGGAATCTAAGCTCTGAAGATGCCTATCAAGCTCAATATTGCCTTTCCGAATCTCCGGGCAGTCTCAATCACTTTCGCAATTGGACGAGTATCACCTATGATACACCGCTCACGATCCCGAGCGAGGGCTTTACAGAATTGAGCTTTTGGCACAAATACTCCCTGGCACCCTACAAAACTGATATGCGCCTCCAAGTTTCGCTCAGCAATGGCAATTGGCTCAATCTGCAAGCGCCAAGCATGGTTTTGTACAGCGACAATACGCCTGTTTG
Source organism: Bacteroidota bacterium (assembly GCA_038534415.1). GTDB lineage: Bacteria > Bacteroidota > Bacteroidia > J057 > J057 > JBCAWW01. The sequence goes on from JBCAWW010000362.1 coordinate 2,247, forward strand.
GACGGGACATAAGTATTGGCAGCAAGAGCGAGTCGATTTGAGTGCGTATCGCGGCCAGACGATCAAATTGCGCTGGGCCTTTAATGGAGGGGCGACCGATATCTCATCGGATGGCTATTATTTAGATGAGATCAAGCTGCGAAATTATGAGAATGCCTTGCAGGTGGGATTAGAAGCCCTAGCAGGAGAAGTTTCGCCCATCAAATGGTTAGCGGTAGATGGGCAATGGCCGATTTATGTAGAGAGCAGTGAAAGCATTTTGGATCAGCTGCGACTCAGTTATTATGACGTATTGGGGCAGGAGATTTTGTCAGCTCCAGTAGGAGTTTTACCCTCCGGGGAACGCTTCTCTCTCCCCCCCAAGACCGGCTTTAGTGGCCCACTCCTCATCGTACTCAAACAAGGCGATTATGTGCTGGCTCAACGATGGACGATGATTTTGCCTTAGAGCTAGTAAATTTTGGTAGATTTACGGCATGGCTACTCTCACTTCCTCTTGTCCGCATTGTTTGGCTGTAAATCCTGCTTTTGGGGCGCAAAGGTGTGTGGCATGTAAACTCAATATGCGCAGCGATCAAGAACAAGCACTGCTGCAAAAACAGATTGAGCCGCTTGTCGGTCAATTGGAGGAGCTTATGCGTTCTGCGGAGCAGAATCTAGCCCAGATACAACCCTTGCTTGGCAAAATCGCACCTTACCAACAAAAATATGCCTTTCTCGAAGAGTTGGTCCAAAATACAAGCGTCGAGATCGAACCGCTACAAATTGCGGCCTATCAAAAGCAAAAGCGTTTGGTGATCCATTTGGCGATTTTGCTGGTCTTATTGATTGCGCCCTTATTATCATCATGGTGGAAAGCGCCGCTCTATCTCACGGGTTTGTTTATGTTGCCGGTAGTAGGTTGGTTGATATTGGGGATCTGGCCTCTCGTCCGCAAAAAGAAAGTATGAAAAGCGTTTTACTACTGATTTTTTGTTTGTGGGGAGCGACTAGCCTACGCGCACAGCTCAATAATGGAGAGTTGTATCGACAACTCTGGGAGACGCATTTTAGCGAAGCCGCTCGCTACGCCAAAGTCAGTGGGCAAATATTAGAAGCCTACTTTCCTCCTTTTGAGACCGACTCTAGCGCCACGAAACGTTTGCAAGTTTTGAAACCAGAAGTTAGCTACGAGCAGATGGGAGACAAACGGATCACTCGCCGCCTAGAAATCCCTTATAATGTGAAGGATAGTTTGATAGAGTCCTTTCGTTTGAGTCATACTGATACTTTGGATTTGCTGACTTTCAAACAAATTCATCGCCAAAGTAAGGATGATCTAAGAGGAGAAAGTCCGACCTTTGCCTCGCGTTGGCTGAAGCCGAGCCTCATGTTGGGGCTGAGTGTAGGAGGAATCCTTGGCTTGTTTTATGTACGATCACGCTGATAATGAAGCATTTGATAAAAATATTGGGTAGAGTTTTTCTCTTGGCAGTTTTGGCGCTGAGCCTGACCGATTGTGCAAAACCGGCGGCTCCCACAGGAGGGCCAAGAGATGAAAAGCCACCAGAGGTCGTGAAAACGATCCCTGAAGTTGGGAGCCTCAATCAAGAAACGCAGATTGTAAGAGTCTACTTTGACGAAGCGATCAAAAAGGGGACTTATGGCAAGGAGATTTTTATTTCACCTTTGCCCGAATCTCGTCCCAAAATCATCCTTTCGGACAATGCCAAGCGTTTGACGATCAAGTTTGAAGAGGCGCTGCGACCGCAAACGACTTATGTGATCACTTTGACCGAACTAGCGGACTTCAATGCTAGCAATAAAATGAAAGAAGCTTTTACGCTCGCTTTCAGTACTGGAGACCAATTGGACAGTTTGAAGATCGAAGGTAAAATCAACTCCGCAGTCATCGGTAAGCCGCCCGAAGACATGACGGTGATGCTTTTTGATGCAGATAGTGTGATCAACAATGATCTCTTTTTGAAAACCCCAGCTTATATCACCAAGCCAAACGAATCTGGGGCCTTCACTTTTGAATATTTACGTCGCGCAGAGTACCGCGTTTTTGCGGTTGCGGATAAGGATAACTCCAATAGCTACAGCACGCCTTCGGAGAGAATTGCCATCTCCCCCGATAGTGTGCTGCGATTTGGCAGTGATAGTGTTACGGTGGCTTCTACTGAATTATTTGCTTTTGTAGCCGATCAACAAGCGCCTTTATTGCAAACTTATGTCTGGCTGGGCTCCAATACCCTCTTGATCAAATTTAACGAGAACCTCAAGCTCGATGAGTTAGAAGCATATATTAGCGATACCCTAGGCGGAGAAAGCGCTACTTTGGATACCTATACTTGGTTTCCCAATCCTGATCCGGAGTTGATGCTTTATTCGCCACGCTCTCAGTTGTTTTACAGTAATTTGAGCCTCCTCAAGCTAAAAGATAGCCTGAATTATCGCTCCGATAGTTTGCTGCGAGTCGAGCCGCGCCGTACCCGCAAAGTCACGGCCCCACTACAAGAAAAACCAGCCCTTGATCCGACCAAGCAATATTGGGAAATGGTGAGTTATCGCCCGTGGCGAACGATAGATAGTAGTTTGATTTTTTTGACCGACACCAACCGAGTTGATAGCTTGAAAAAACGCTATGCGGTGGCCGTCGAGTCAGACGCCTTTGAGATGAGCGTTCGTCCGCTAGGACAAATCCCATATGGCAACTATGAACTGAGAATCGAGGGGAATTATCTCTTACCGGCTGATTCTGCAAAAACGGATACTACTTTTAGATATTCGGTATTATGGCCTGATCCAGTTAATTATGGCACCCTAAGCGGTTCGGTCAATCTAGATAGTATTGGCTATGCAGGCCCGATCATCATGGAGCTGTATAAAGACAAAGAGCTGGTCGCAAGTATCAGAGATACTGCTTTTGCCTTTACGATGCTAAGCCCAGGCACCTATACTACCCGCGTGATTTTGGATCAGGACAGCAGTGGGATTTGGACCACCGGTAGACTGTGGCCACCCAAAATGCCAGAGCCGATCTACATTATCCCTGATCCTATCGAAATCCGAGAAAACTGGGACTTTGAAGGCCATGTAGTATTACCGATGCCAGCGCGTAAGGCGGTGTCTGTCGAGAAGACGGAGGAAGAGGCAGAGGAGGCAGAGGAATAATCTGCTAAAGTGTGATCCGTAAATTGCTATGGACACTTTGCTTAGGGACTTCAATTTTGAAGGTACTCCCCTTACCCAATTGACTCTGCACCTCTATGTCGCCATGTAGGCGCCGAATCATACGAAGACAGATGGCGAGTCCCATACCAGTCCCTTCATACTGTCCTTCTTCATTGACTCTGCGAAAAAGTTTGAATATGTGTGCCTGGTCTGCTTCCGCGATACCAATGCCATCATCTTGGAAGATGAAAGCATGTTGATCAGCGGTTTCCTCGTAGCCGATCTCAATTTTCGGTACTTCGCCCTCTTTGGCAAACTTCAAGCTATTAGCAATAAGGTTTTGGAAGACTAAGTGGATCGTATGCTGATCAATCTTGATGCTATCAGGAAAGTTTGCGATTTCGATTCTGGCTTTTGTCGCGATGATTTTCTCTTCTAAATCTTCAAGAACTTCTTCTAAAATCTGCTTAGGGTCGCACCACTTAAGGTTCAGTTCTTGATGTTGAATAGTAGCGACTTTGAGGAGGTCAGAAGTTGTCTGCTTGAGTCGTTGACTGGCCTCAGAGATATAGTTGATAAACTCTAATTCATCCGTAGAGAGCTTGTCCTTTAGCCTTCTTTTCAACAAATCACTGAAATTGATAATGTTTTGGATAGGGGAGCGCAGATCGTGCGAAGCCAGATGAGCGTATTGCTCCAGCAATTCGTTAGACTCGGTCAAG
>JBCAWW010000363.1:0-6123 GCA_038534415.1 Bacteroidota bacterium
ACTGGCTTAGAATCTTATTAGAATTTTATGGAGAGCTCCGCAAGCACGATGCCGCCTTGGGAAATTATCAGGCTGAGCTAGCTAGTTTGCCGGGAAAATATGCGCCCCCCCAAGGCTGCTTACTCCTCGCTCACGACCAAAAGCAAGCCGTAGGCTGTGTGGCTTTTCAATCCTTGGGGGAGCAAATCTGTGAGATGAAACGGATGTTTGTCTTACCAGACTATCAGGCTCAGGGGATTGGTTTTCGACTCGTCGAACGCTTGCTCGAAGAAGCCCGCAAAGCAGGCTATCAATTCATGCGCCTCGACACGCATCCTCATATGCAAAGAGCCGCCAAACTCTATCAATCGATGGGCTTTTATCCGATCAAGCGCTACAACCAAAACCCTACTCCCGGTATTCGCTTTTTTGAAAAAGTCCTCTGAAAGGGTATTTTTTTTGAACCAAATTACTAAGTCAACGTATTTGTGTATAAATAACACATTATGTCTACACAAGCACAAGCACGAATCCGCATTATCGAAGAGACCCTTGCGATCTTACAGCAGGGTACATATCAAAATCGACAGGGCCAGGCTGTCAATCTTGGCGAGGCCCAGCGCCAAGCAGTTGAGTCTAGCCGCGCCTGGCTACCAGAAGAACTTGCCACGCTCAGTAATCAGGTTTTTGAAGCCAAGACCGCTCAAACCCAATTTGAGGTCCGCAACGAAACGACCTTTGAGGCGAGCTTGCGAGCCCATCAAGCAGGCGCCAAACATATTGGCGCCCTCAATTTTGCTTCGGCACGAAATCCAGGAGGTGGGGTACTCCGTGGCACCAAGGCTCAAGAAGAGGACCTCGCCCGTGCATCTGGACTTTATCCCTGCCTCGCCCAGATGGAGGATCACTTTCAATATCATCGCCGGCATAAACTCGGACTTTATAGCGATCGGATGATTTATAGCCCTGCAGTTCCGGTGTTCCGCGACGCGGCAGACCAACTACTAGAAGACTGGTATCCAGTCAGCATCATCACCTCCGCCGCCGCCAATGTCAGTTCCTTACGGCAAAACAATCCAGAGCGCCTCCCAGATGTAGCAGCCGTGATGCGCGTACGGACCCAAAAAGTGCTTGCCCTGGCCGCTTACCACCATATCGACACCTTGATCCTTGGCGCTTGGGGTTGTGGTGTTTTCAAGCAGGAGCCCGTAGATATGGCCGGCTACTTCGCCGAACTCCTCATCGAGGGAGCATTTAAAAATGTATTTCCCAAGGTGATCTTTGCCGTACTCGATCGTACACCAGAGGAGCGTTTTGTGGCCCCTTTCAGGGAACGATTTGGCCGCTAGATATAACCATATGAAGCAGGGGAACATTTGCAAAAAAGCCAAATTTCCCCTAACTAATCCCTCATGACTACTCGCCGTGAATTTATCCGCCAAGGCTCTTTAGGCTTAGGCGCTGCTGCCATGGGAACGGCTGCCTTGAGCAGCCTTAGTCCCGCCTGTGCCCAAGCCGCAGACCGTAAACTAGGCATTGCCTTAGTGGGTCTGGGCAATTATGCTACCAATCAACTCCTACCCGCGCTACAAGAAACTCAGCATATCGAACTGAGAGGGATTGTAACAGGCACCCCCGCCAAGGCGGAGAAGTGGCAAAAAGAGCATAATCTCAAGCCCGAAAACATCTACAATTACGAGACTTACGATCAGATCAAGAACAATCCTGATATTGATGTGATCTATGTGGTACTGCCCAATAGCATGCACGCTGAGTACGTGATTAGAGGTTTGGAGGCGGGCAAACACCTCATCACCGAAAAGCCAATGGGCCTCAGTGTAGCGGAATGTGACCAAATGATCGCAGCCGCCAAAAAGGCAAACAAAACGCTAGCCGTAGGCTATCGCATTCATTATGAGCCCTTCAATCAAGAAGCGCAACGCATCGGTCAAGAAGAGCTAATGGGCAAAGTCAAGCTTTTTGAAGGGGGCTTTGGCTTCCAATCAGGTGATCCCAACCAATGGCGACTTAAGAAAGCACTTGCGGGCGGAGGAGCTTTGATGGATGTGGGTATTTATGTCCTGCAAGCGGCCCGTTTTGTCATAGGCGAAGAACCTATTGCCGTAACGGCCCAAGAGTTTAAAACAGATCCAGTCAAATTTGCGGAGGTAGACGAAACCATTTTCTGGCAAATGGAATTTCCTTCAGGAGCCATCGCTTCTTGTACGACTAGCTATAATGCACGCACTGAGTATATGCGAGTTGCCTGTGAAAAAGGCCGCTTTGAAATGGGGCCTTGCTATGGCTATGGCGGTTTCAAAGGCACGATCAACGACAAGCCGATGGAGTTTCCCGCCATCAATCAGCAAGCCGCTCATATGGATGGTATCGCAAGGCATATTTTATTGGGCGATCCTTTGCTCAATGTCGGTGGCGACGAAGGTCGCAGAGATATGCTGGTCATTGAGGCGATCTATCAAGCCGTGGCTAGTGGTGGACGGGTAGAGGTCGGTCGGTAGTTTTGTTACTGCTTCGCAGAACGCTTGTCTCTAGGCGGCGTATTCGATAGGCCGCAACAAACAGTAAATCGTAAGTGCGGACCTGCATGTCGCATGCTTGGGAATAAGCGTTCCGCGCAGCGGTAATCCTCCCCAAAACCATCTAATGGCTCAGCATGATCTTTTGTCGAAGACGCCTACCATCCTGCAAATCTGCCACGACCACATAAAAGCCTGCTGGCAAATCCTCCGCACTCCAACTCCGCTCCCTAATCTCACCCACAAGCCTTCCGTCAACTCTATATACTTGAATCTGTTTGGCCCTTTGCTGAGGACTTAGGGCTAATGCAAATTCGCGCCCGTGATTGGGTCGAACTATGCTCGCGCTTTCAGTAAGGGGTTTGCGGATACTGGTCGTATTGTTTTCTCTAATTACCACCGCATTGGGATTGAGCAAATTACCAGCCCCAGAAGCGACAAACTCATTGAGATAGGTGCCGCTATCATCGTATCTTTTGACGGAGGAGGTAGCTCCATTGCCAATCAAGATGTCTCCATTGGCCATAAAAGCGACCCCTTCGGCATTGCCAAGGCCAGACATAAAAATGCCATCATATACCCCAGCCGGATCAAAGCGTTTGACCGCATTGCCATCATAGTCTACTACCAAGAGATTGCCTTTGTCATCAAACCAAATGTTGGTGGGTCCATCTAAATTCGTAATGGCAAATAAACCGAGGTCATTGCCCTGACTATCAAAATGCCGCACATAATCTCCATCATAGGATGAGACATATAAATTGCCAATGGCATCCCATGCCAGCCCGATACTATTGGACACCCCCACGCTCGTAAACTCATCGACAAAGCTTCCATCTAATTGATAGCGTAGTACTCGTCCATTGCCGCCCCACTGCAAAACATACAGCAGAGAATCTGGGCCGATTTTCATGCGGGTAGGACCATTGATCCCATTGGCAAAAAGGCCAATATAGGCACCAGTGGTAGCGTCATGCCAGTTGATGAGATTGCTGTTGAGATTGGAGATCAGGACTCGATTGGCATCTTCAACAAAAAGTATATCCTGTGGCCAGTCAATATTCGTATCGATAAATACGGTAGGGTTTTGGCCGTTTTCGTCAAACTTTAAAATCTGCCAAGGGGGATTGTTAAAATTACCCGCATCGCTGACATAGATTTCGGTGATCTGAGCGTTTAAGGCAAAGCTCAAAAAGGCTAAACTGAAAAATAGTAGTTGGCGCATGATCTTGCTTTAGGATAAGATGAAATCGAGCATCGCTTGACGGTAAGGGCTATCTGGCTCGAAAGATAGATTTTGCCACAAGTCTCGGTGCCCAAACTCCCTAACATGGATGACTTGGTAGTCCTTAAAGCTAGCCTTCTCTAAGGCTTCTTCGAGGACGCGGGTATAATTGTAGGTATTGTTTTCGGAGATCAGCAGCATAGGCACGGACATATTTTCCAGGTAAGTAGTAGGCGAAGCCGCTCTAAAGTCTGCTTCAGTCTCTCCAAAAACCGCTTTTACGTGTGTGTCCGCTAGCGCGGAACGCGTCTCACTATTGGCAAAGGCCGCATGATAGTGAGCCACATCATAGGTGCCTGCCACGGGAATCACCCCTTTGATAGCATCTAGTCCTAAGCCATGAGCGGCTAGGTAGCGGCCATCCAAACTTAGTAGCGCCGCCAAATGTGCTCCCGAAGAAAAACCACCCACAAAGATTTGCTCGCGATCCCAATTGTATGTATCGGCCTGATCATATAACCATTTGAAAGCCGCCGCCAAATCTTGTATATGAGTAGGATGCTGCACGCCCTCTGTACGACTACTATCCGCCCATACCGCCGAACTCAGCCGATGTCCCACACTGGCGACTGCGATCCCTTTTGCCGCAAACTGCTGAGCCAAATCCATTTCCTTATGGCGATCTACAAAAGACCAAGCGCCACCACCAATCCAAACCAAAAGGGGCGTTTTGCCTTCTACTTCAGGCAAGACGAGATTGAGCCGCTGCAAGCTATCGACACTGATGCCTTTGGCCGGTAGATAAGCGAGGTTTTTTATCAGCCTGTGGGGAACGCTACTATCGCTCTGGGCGCAGGCCAAAAAACTGGATAGGCAGATTAGGCAGGAAAAGAGGATTGATCTATGCATGAGATTAGCAGTGTTTTACGGGACTAGCAACTCGCTTTGGACTTTTCCTTTAGGACATGAAAAAGCTTTCAAGAAGCGAGCTTGAGCTTTTGCCTCAAAATAGCTAATGATAGTAAAATCAAGGCCTGTAAGCCACCCCAATCTTAGAGTCAGCAGTGCCATAGTACAAAAAAGCACGATCGCCCAAGAAGGCGAGGCCCTCGATAAAGACGACCTGATTGACTTGGCCCTCGGTTTCATAGGCCTGATCGGGTCGGAGGAAGTAGCTGGGCGTTCTGCGCAGCAGTTGACTAGGGGCTGTGGGATCCAATAATGCCTGCCCCGATGCATACATCCCTTCAGGCAGTTGGGGATCACCGCCTTGGGCGTGTGGGAGGTTCATCCCATTGTACAAAAGGACAATGCCACTATCGGTCAAAAAAGGAGGAGGTCCAGGTTCTACCAAACGACTATCAAACTTGCCCGCTCTAGGTCCAAAAGCAGCAATGAACTTGCCCTCTTGATCCATCAAAGGGCGCCAAGAGATCAGGTCTTGGGAAGTAGCCACAAACATCTCCGTATCTCCCCAATACATCCAATATTTGCCATTGATGCGAGTGGCGATCATTTGGTCGCCTTGTCTACGGCAGACAATCGCCCCAGACTTGGACCAAAGATCCATGTATTTGCCTTGTTCAGTCCTCATAAAGACAGGACCATATTTGACCCAGCGCAGCAAATCAGGCGAACTCGCGATACACAATCTAGCCGTTTGGCCATCATAGGCGGTATAGGTCATCCAATAATTGCCCGCAGAATCTTGCACCACACGCGGATCTTCACACCCTCCCTCCCACTCCAAGTCCCGGGCCGGATCGAGCTTTGGGTAAAGGACTGGGTATAGATAGCGTTCGAAGCTCAGGCCATCGGTACTGTAGGCAAGGCCGATGCGGGAAGTCCCACCATATTGGCCGAGGGTATCCTCAGCACGATAGAGCATCCAAATGGTATCGTCTCTTACTATTGCCGCAGGGTTAAAGACATCCTTGGCTTCCCATGCCACTGCCTTACCTTGGATCGGACAGGCAAATAAGGTGTTGGCCTTGGGTGCGAGAATAGGGTTGAGCTCATTGGCTTTGGTGAAGGGGCCAAGCGGCCAGATGCTATGCTCCTGATTAGGGATCTCTTCGGTGGTGGGTGCTGGCGTTTGGCAACTCATCAAATAGGCCGCAAACAACAAAAAAAAGTGAATTAGGGAAGCGTTCCGCGAAGCGTGAAAATACTGCATGATCGAATCTCTGATTTTTTTTTGCAAAGGCCAAAGACTTTGGACTAGCAGTTGTTAGTTAAGGCAGACTGCTTCGCAGAACGATTATTTCAAAACTCGCAGGAAGGAGAAGGATGATCTAGTAGAATTTATTTCGAATGGGCAAAGGATATACATCAGCAAAATCCAAAAATCTGCAGGACAAGGATTCTTAGTAGTATCAATCA
>JBCAWW010000364.1:0-6109 GCA_038534415.1 Bacteroidota bacterium
TTCTTCTTCATTCGCATAGGCAATGCCTGCAGCGTCCCCTTTTAGAGAATCTTCATATGCTTTTTCAATAAATTTATCGATCCGATAGGCTATATAAGCCTCACTTGCTCCTTCAATTAGCTGCTCTTTGGCCAACTCATATTGCCGCCTTGCATAGGCGTGTCGATAGCTGCTATCTCCTGCCACGTAGCTCTGATTGGTTTGGAGATTACGAATCAGACTATCACGTTCTGCCATAGAAAGCTGTTCTCTACGGAGATCTGCCAAGGCCACAATTCTTTCTTCTTCCAATGGCTCCCTGCCCAATAGATCAATAAACAAGCGGTTGATATAGTTTTCGATGGCGATGATGGGCACCTCCGAATAAATCGGTGGATCATTATTGGGTATGACGATTACTTCCCCTCCATTGCAAGAAAATAGTATGGGAATCAGGAACAATATTTTTATTGAATTTCTGTTCAATATATTTTTCAATTTTTCATCATTTCCTAAAAGTGGGAATAAATACGCTAACTCATAAATGAATATTGCGGTAGATATAACAGGGTCTTAAGAAGATTATGTATCTTTGACCAAGCCTTGGACAGGCATTATTACAAGCGCATTTCTTACACTACTATGTTTATTGAAGTCAATTCTGCCAATCGTAAAACGGGTTGGATAGAGGTTGTTTGTGGCAGTATGTTTTCGGGCAAGACCGAAGAACTTATTAGACGCCTCAGGCGTGCAGAAATCGCCAATCAGCGTATCAAAATATTCAAGCCCGGAGTGGACACGCGCTATAGTGCTGAGGAAATCGTTTCGCACAATCGTAACGCCATCCCATCCATTGCGGTAGAGGAATCAAAGCAAATCTTATTGCAAGCAGACGGTGCTGATGTGATTGGTATTGACGAAGCGCAGTTCTTTGATGAAGGGATTGTAAATGTAGCCAGAGAGCTTGCCAATCAAGGATTTCGAGTAGTAGTAGCAGGCTTAGATATGGATTTTCGTGGCCTTCCTTTTGGGCCTATGCCTGCCCTGATGGCCACAGCAGAATTCGTCACCAAAGTGCACGCGATCTGTCAACAGTGCGGTAGCCTCGCCAACTTTTCTTACCGTAAAAAAAGAGACGACAACGAAATTCTATTGGGCGAAAAAGACGCCTACGAACCTCGTTGTCGTAAATGTTATTATCTCGAAGAGATCGTCTCCGAATAAAAAATATCTAGCCTAAAGCGCGATTACTGGAATGGTACTTAAGAGCTTGATATTACTTACATCACTATAGTCATACTGGTAGAAGCCATCCTTGCCAATAAGGAGCAACACATTGTGCAAAGGGATAACATCATAAGCGTTGATGTCGGGAAAATGCGCCAACTGATTTTGGTCAATCTTTGAGATATCACTTGCGTCATAAACCTTGAGACCCGACTCTCCATCGCAGATAAATAGGATACTATTTCTGATCCCTAGACCATAAGGTCCATCCATAAGGTAGGTATAGAGCAACTTTGGATTACGCACATTGCTGATATCAAGCACGTCTAACTGATTGGAAAAACTGCCGCAAAAATTCCCGCCTCTAAGCGTTACATAGGCAATGTCGTTCTCTGCTACCACGGGATCACAACTTTGGACGTGGCCAAACTCTCCTTCAAGCTTAGGGCTTTCTGGATTGTCCGTAGAAAAGATAAACATACCCGTTTGCGAACCAATCAAAAGATGATCTCCATAAGGAAAGATCGTTTCTATCCCCCAGCCAATTTCCACATCTCGGCGTTCGGCGGGAGCCGTCAAAGTAGAAATGTCAAATACCTTGAGAGCCTGACCCGTAACTGTGTATAGATAATCTTCTAAGATCGTAAATCTGGCCATCGAACCCCCAACGCCTGTACTCGCTTCGCCTCCTGATCCGCCGGCACTAGTAGGCGCGGAGTTAAATTGAGTATTGGATGAAAACTGTGGGCCTAAACTGGCTGCGTCTTCCTGGACAAAGCCATTGCGTGGCAACCAATTATTGAGACCCTTAGTGATGCTTTCACAGGGGACTTCTTCGGTAACTTCCGCTTCGATCCAATCGATCGCTACTCCTCTCTCTACGTCTGCATAAAGCCCATCATGCCACATCCCATAAGGAAAAACATTGACTTCACGCCCAACAATTCTAGTGTTACTTGGGTCTGTAATATCGATAGCAACCAAATCCGTATAAGAATCGGAATACAAGATATTGCCTTTTGCTGCTAGGTCATGAGAGCCAGGCAGGTTGATGAAAGCAATATTAGTGGGATTATTGACATCGCGATTGTCGATTACGTGGATGCCTTTACTCACTTCATTGACAAAGATGAAGCCGTCCTTATAATAAAATTTACCAGGACGATTGAGTTCTCGAGCTGCTTCGGTTTTACCAGCTGCCCTGAGTTCCTCAAAAGTTAGGTAGACAGCTTGGTAGCTAATGTAGGTAATTTGCTGCGCACAACGATCCTGCACACAGCCAGAAAGGCTCAACAGGAGTGCCGCAAGGCAAATACTGAGAAAAGGTAAAGTAGATTTCATTGTCTGCAATGTATGATTTCCCTCTAGACGCAAGCTACATTTTTTTTGCTGCATCTAGCCTTATATCTTCGCACTATGACTAGTATCGCTGATAATTTGGCGGCTATCAAAGCCCGTATCGAGGAGGCAACCGCTAGCGCGGAACGCTCCCCTCAATCTGCAAAATTGATCGCTGTTTCAAAAACCAAACCCATGTCCCTGATCGAAGAGGCATACGCTGCAGGGCAGCGAGATTTTGGTGAAAATAAAGTGCAAGAACTGACCGAAAAACATCCCGCCTTGCCCGATGCCAATTGGCATATGATCGGACACCTTCAGCGCAACAAAGTAAAATATATCGCCCCTTTTATCCACCTCATCCATTCGGTGGATTCGGAGCGTCTACTCGCCGAAATCAATAAAAGAGCCGCTCAAAACGACCGTATTATTGCTTGCCTCCTACAACTCAATATCTCCGAGGAAGACGCCAAGTCAGGCCTCAACGAGCAATCGACCTACGAGCTATTGGAGCGATTAGATGAATACCCCAATGTGCGTATCAAAGGTTTGATGGGTATGGCAGCCTTTACTGATGACAAAACGATCGTTAGCAGCCAATTTGCCCGTCTGGCCAAGGCTTTTAAGCGATATCAGGAGTTTGATCACCCACGCATAGAGATGGAGGAGCTTTCCATGGGCATGTCCGGAGATTTTGAACTAGCCATCCAAGAAGGCGCTACTATGGTACGAATCGGGAGTGCAGTATTTGGTGCCCGTAATTACGGATGAGCAAACGCTTTAATATCTCTCCAGGCTGGCTTTTGACCATAGCCGTTGCGATGTTCATCTTTCTTCCCAATCTCTTTCGGGAAGGCATGTTTATCGACGGTACTTTATATGCGATTTTGTCTCGTAATCTCGCCGAAGGCCAGGGTAGTTTTTGGCAACCCTACTTTAGTGAAACCTATGAACCCATATTTTTTGCCCATCCTCCCTTAGCGTTTTGGCTAGAATCTTGGTTTTTTTCCCTACTGGGAACGTCTTTTTGGGTTGAAAACATTTTTAGCCTCATGGTTGGGGCTTTCTGCGCGCTACTCATCTCCCAAATTTGGCGCTTGCTACTCCCAAATTTGAAAGCATATGCTTGGCTTCCAGTTTTGGCTTGGCTGATTGTGCCAAGAGTATTTTGGTCTTTTGGCAATAATATGCTGGAAAACACTTTGACAATGTGGACCCTCGCCGCCTTTTGGATGATCCTAAAAGCGCAATACCAATATCGCTGGCGTTTTATCGGGGGCTTTTTCGTAGGACTCTTCACCCTCGCCGCCCTTCATACCAAAGGTCCGGTGGGTTTATTTCCCCTCGCCATGCCCCTGCTCTTTGCGATAGGTACTGCTAAATATTGGAAACATAGCCTTTTTACGACTTTCCTGATGCTGCTAAGTTTTGGAGTTGGGCTTTGGCTGATTTCTTGGGATGCTGATGCCTCACTCTTTTGGGATCGCTATTTTGGCAAACAGCTGATTCGCAGCTTCAATGGACAATTGGCTACAGATACGGGCCGCTGGTATCTGATGCGACGCCTTGGAGAAGAACTACTGCCTGCCTTGGGCCTTAGCGTTTTGCTCGGACTCCTTAGTTTTCGCTTTTGGCGGAGAAAAGAGGTCGAGTGGTCGGCGGCTAGAGTGTTTTTTTGCATCGCCCTAGCGGCTTCACTACCGCTTCTAATCAGTCCTAAACAAAGAGATTTTTACCTAGTGCCGGCCTTCCCCTATTATGCCTTGACCCTAAGTGCGCTGCTGGTTGGTGCTTGGCATCGGCGCAGTGAGGCCTGGCAAAACTTAAGAAGGCCCATGCAGATGGTTTCCTTGGGCCTGATGCTGGGAGCGATTATTTTTTCTATTACCCTTCGGGGAACGCCAAAACGCGATCAAAAAGTGCTCACCCAAGTGCATGAAATCGGGGGAATCGTTCCCCGAAGGGAGACGATACATATTTGTAACTCTCTCGAAAAAGCATTTGCGCTCCGTTGGTATCTCAATCGCTTTTATCATCAAAGCCAAGACCATCGCATGCGTGATGAGTACCAATACTTTTTGGTGCAGGCTCCCTGTCCGGAATTTGAAGAGGCTGCCTTCGAGCAAATATGGACCAATGATGAGTTGAGTTTGTGGCAGAGAAAGTGAAAATACCAAGGGATTGCTCCCCAAAGCCCTCCGATGGGACTTGAATACAAGTTTAATGTTCCTCTATTTCGGTTTTTTGCTGAATCACTCTCACTTCATTGAGCAGGGCAGAGTTTACAGTTTCGGGCAAAATATGGGCGGTATTACCAAAAGCCTTTTGAGCCAGTAATTCCATCTCTGCAATCTTGTCGGCCGGGAGTTTCCCAAAGTAAAAGACACTCAAAGGTATGTCGCTACTGGCAAACTTATCCAAGGGTTTGTCAAGGACTTCGCTATCAAAACCGCCATCAGTAGCAAAAATGATCCGATTATTGCCATTGGGGATAAGGTGTCGATTGGCAAGCGCATAGGCAATTTCGACAGCTTTGGTGGGTTTGGTACTGCCTGAGGAGGCCAATACCTCAACCGTAGCAGCAATAGAATCTCGCTCTGCCGCCGAAAGATTGCTCAACAAAGTTTCGGCCTTGCTCGAATAAGCCACAACCGAAATTTTGTCCTCTGGGCGCATATATACCAGTAAATTGAGAAATGCTTCTCGCAGCAAAGGCAGGCGCCAAGGCTTATTCATCGAGGCAGACACATCCAATACAAAGATCAAATGGCTAGGAGCATAGCTCGAAAGATCATAGAGACTATCCATCCTCGCTGAATCCAAGGCCGTAACTGCATCGCGATAAATCCAAGCAGAATCTTGCGCAGTGAGACTCAGAGAACGCTGTTCGAGTTGACTCGTTTTAGCATTAGCCGCAGAACGAAGCTGAGGAGATACTACCCAAAAAGCGCCCTGATTAGGGCCTGTCTCATCGTCGAGATGTCCGCTGATCAGTAGGTCGGCCTCACCATCTTGATT
Source organism: Bacteroidota bacterium (assembly GCA_038534415.1). Taxonomy (GTDB): domain Bacteria; phylum Bacteroidota; class Bacteroidia; order J057; family J057; genus JBCAWW01. The sequence continues at coordinate 5,563 of JBCAWW010000364.1, forward strand.
ATGGTCAGGGCCTTTGGCGAGGGACCGCCCAAAATTATAACTGCTAGAGAGCTTACCCGAAAAATTATCAGCCTCTTGATAAAAACGATTGACCCATTGCACGTTTTGGAGGGAGTCGAGAAACAAAATGTAGACCGTACCCATATCGCGCCCGCCATCATCGGCTCTTGAGGCTGAGACTGCTAGTTCGGCGCGGCCGTCTGCATTCCAATCACCAATAGTCGCTAGTGATGTCCCCCAGCGATCTTGCGCTTTGAGTTTGGGACCAAAGCCCTGTTTGTGGGTGATTTTTTGCGCTTCGCTGAGCTGCCCATCTGATTGTATCCGTAGTCGCCAAATAGCGCCTGCATTCAAATCAGCTTTATCATCGCCAAGCGCACCGACAAACAAAATGCCACTGCCTGCTCCATAGGCACTAAGGCTACAACCAAACTGATCGCCTGTTTTGAGCCCTTTTTTGGGGAAGCCATTTTGATCATTGGTATAGCGTAGGGCTTCTTTGATCGAACCGTCCTCCTCTAGGAGCAGCAGCCAAACTTCCCCTAGT
>JBCAWW010000365.1:0-6091 GCA_038534415.1 Bacteroidota bacterium
CACAGTAGCAAATTTGTTTTTACTACTGTGCAAATCACAGTCCGAAATGATCTCAGTTTCAATCTGAGCCGCGATCTGTGGATGGGCCAACAAATTGGTATTGGCAGGAATGCTTTCGTTTTCGAAACTAAACTCACGATCAAAACTTAGGCTGAAGGTAGATTGGAGAAAATAATTGGAAAAGCTCGCGCAAGGGGTAGTAGCGTAGGTAGTATTGACAAATGGCAGGCTTGGAGCCCAACAAGTCGCCTGCCATTGCTCGGCATACGCCCAAAAGACAATTTCCTCAGTCATGGTAACCACACTATCCGGCTCAGTCCAAAAGTCCCCTTCTAGATTAGCGATAAATTCGACATCACAGATCGTCACTTCGTAGGTCAACCAACCATCGCAGGCCGGAACGACAACTAAAGGGACGATAGCGATGGAAAAGACAAAAATGCTGATGAGTTTCTTTAACATAGATCCAATTGGCTTAACGAGAATTCGTTTCCTCCTTATGACGAGAAAAAGCTTGAATTCGCTTCATCTTCGACAAAAAAAGTAAAATTCTCGCTTTTGTGAAATTCAGCCGCAATGACTAAATAGAGGTGAATAAACTACTTACTAACATGAACTTCTACACGATTGGGGCCAAAATAGCCCTTTTGAGTCTCACCCTAATCCTTGCTTGCAGCTCCCCTCCTCCTAGTGTCCCTATGGATATGGCCCAAGCCGCCTTGATCCCTCATCCAGTTTCGCTCCGCGCAACGGGTAGTTCCTTCCTTTTGACCAAAGAGGCAAACATCAAGGCAGAAGGTGATGCAGCTGGGGTAGCTCAATTACTAGCCGAATACCTCAGACCAGCGACAGGTTTTCCCCTCAAAGTATCATCTGGCCAAGCAACGACAGGAGATATTGAGCTTGCCATCAACCCCGCCTTAGAAACCGAGCAAAACGAAGGTTACGAACTCGTCATCACCGAAGAAAAAGTAAGTCTCCAATCCCGCGATCAAGCTGGCTTATTTATGGGTTTGCAGACCCTACGTCAGCTTCTGCCCGCATCGATTGAAATGAGCAGTCCGCAAAGTGGCCCTTGGCGCATTGCCACTGGTGAAATCAAAGACTATCCCGAGTATGCTTATCGTGGGGCAATGCTCGATGTAGCGCGCCACTTTTTTACCATGGATGAGGTCAAACGCTTTATCGATCAAATCGCTACTTATAAGCTCAATACGCTTCACCTCCACCTTTCAGATGATCAAGGATGGCGTATCGAAATCAAATCTTGGCCCAAGTTGACTGAAGTTGGCGCTAAAACGGAAGTAGGCGGTACCGAAGGCGGGTTTTATACGCAAGAGCAGTACACCGAATTGGTCAACTACGCCATGGCTCGTCAGATTACCATCATACCGGAGGTCGACATGCCCGGTCATACCAATGCAGCCTTGGTCGCTTATCCAGAGCTCAATTGCAATCCCAAAGATCCTGAGCCGAAGCCTCACTTTGGCATCGAAGTAGGCTTTAGCACTCTTTGTACTGATAAAGAAATCGTCTATCGCTTTGCCGATGATGTGATCCGTGAACTCGCCGCCATCACTCCTGGGCCATACATTCATGTAGGAGGCGATGAGACCCATGCGACAGCGGAGGAGGACTATATCCCCTTCGTGGAACGCATCCAAGGCATTGTGCATAACCACAACAAAATCATGGTCGGTTGGGACGAGATCGTTACCGCTAAGTTGGCAGAATCTTCTATCCCACAGTTTTGGGCTAGCGAAGAAAATGCTCAAGCGGCAGTCGCTCAAAATACCAAGGTGATCATGTCCCCAGCCAAGCGAGTTTACTTAGACATGCAATATGATTCGACCTCCAAATATGGTTTGCATTGGGCAGCCTATATTGAGGTAGACCAATCCTACGATTGGGAACCCACTAGCTATACGGATAATATTGGCAGAGACAATATTTTGGGCATTGAGGCTCCACTTTGGAGTGAGACCGTCAGCAATATTACGGAGGCTGAGTATATGATCTTTCCGCGTCTACCGGGCATCGCAGAGATCGCATGGTCGCCTGCGAGCGTGAGAGATTGGGAAACCTACAAAGTACGTCTCGGCAAGCAAAAGGCACGTTTTGAAGCGATGGACATCAATTATTATCCAAGCGAAAGAGTGCCCTGGCAATAATGTAGCGATAAGAAAATAAGCGTCCGTAGTCCTGCTAGCATTTGTGCGCAAGGCTACGGACTTTTTGTTTATCTACAATCAATCTCTATTTGTCGACTGCCATTGATGAAATAATAAAGATTGGGCTCCTTTTGATGAAGATGGGTAATCGATTGCCACACAAAGGCAGGATCATTGATAATATCATACTCTGCAACCCTGGTCCCTGGCTCCCCCAAACGAAATCGTATCATGCCTTTATTAGACCCCAAATACAAGCTACGGTCAAGCAACAACATATTACTAGGCTCAGCAAAACGCATGAGAGCATCCAAACCTGCCGTCATGCGCAAATCACTGAAGTAAAGTTGCTCCCACTCACCCGCTACAAACTGATACAAAAACACAAACTGATCATCTTGTTTGAGCCAAGCGAGCAGACCATCGGGACTGTCAATTAAGGTCACACTCGTAAATCCTTCTAGATGAGCTTCGAGCGCATTTTCGCCTTCATATACAAAGAATGAGTCAGGCGTGCTATAACGTATCAAGTTGTTTTGTTCGTTTCGGATCCAAATTGATCCTTCCTCACTGACGATTAATTCTACCGGCACCGCCCCAAAGTTTGTTTGATACGCTACAGTATATGGCCGCACTTCTTGGGTAGAGCGATTGAAGGCAAAAACCCGAAAGGGAGAAGCTTTATCATCAATAAATAGCAATTCATTATCGGGTCCTAAGGCGATATCCGTAACCGCTCTTTCCAAAAGCAATTCGAGTTTCAAATTTGCATCAAGCCGATAAATCCCCTCTTCTGCAGCAATCAATAATTCATCTGGCCTACTGATCATCGACTTTACGGTCAGGGCAAGTTTACTTACGGGCAAACTCCGCACCCCAGGCTTGATATAGAGGGTGTCGGCTCTGACAAAAGCCAGCATCTCGCCTACACTGCCTATGCCCGTATAAGGATCAAAGTGCGATCCAGACATGCCGATCTCATATTCTCCGCAACCAAAGATCGCTTCCTTAAGCGTAACGGCTTCGTTTGGGATTCTTGCAGGTCGACAGGACATGATCGTCAAACAAAAAAGACTGAGGGGGACAAAAGACTTAATTACAATGTGCATAGCTGGGTTTTATGGTTGATTGATCTTGCAGACATAAACCTAGCAGACCTCAGCCAAATTTGTGGTTACAAAATTTCTTCCCTATCCCAGAGGTCATTTTGCCGTAACCAAATTTCGTAGGAGAAAAACAATGGATAAAAAAAGTAACAAAAAGGCCGGTAGATAGCTTGGTAGTGTAAGCATACCCAATATGTACATCAAAGCATTAACCCTTCACACTTCTCAGCTCGAAAAGCAATGCCGCTTTTACGGCGATGTTTTAGGGCTAGATGTACGCCAGGTATCTGACGGTTCCTATCGTTTTCGATTAGGAGACACTTTTGTGCGTTTACAGGCTTCGCCGAACGCTAAGCCGTATCATTTTGCTATCAATATCCCACACAATCAAAGTCAGGAAGCTTTAGCATGGCTCAAAAAGCGCGTCGAAATCCTCACAGATGCAGGAAACGAAATTCAAGACTTTGTTAATTGGGAGGCTGAGGCCATCTATTTTTATGACGAGGATAAAAACATCGTCGAATTAATCGCGCGTCGAAAACTGGACAATCATTCGGATGAGCCCTTCGGGCCCCACGCTTTTTTAGCAGTATCTGAAATCGGTATGCCTACGCTCGATATTGAGACAAAATTTGCGCTCATTCAAAAGCAATTGGGACTCAGTATTTATGACGGCAGTTTTGAGCGTTTTTGTGCCATCGGCGATGAACACGGCCTCTTTATTTGCATTGACAAAAGCAAAAAGGATTGGTTTCCTAGCAATGACAAGGCATGGTCAGCCAACTTCCAAGCCCTCATTGACAATGGCCAAGCCACCTTTTCGGTTTCTTTTCACGACGACAAACTGGTGATCGAAGGTTAGTTTTTTTGCAGTACTAAAAACAAATAATCCCCCTCAGTATGTTGGTAAGATTCGATTACCTCTTGGATCTTGCCTTTTTTGACATCATCGGCTAATTGGGCAAGTCCTTTCTCAACTTCTTCTCGCCTCGATAAATCTGAAAAAGAAGAAATCCCCTGTCTCACTTCTGCTTGCAAATAGAGTTCGGGTTGGTTTTTGCCTACGTATAGAAAATGATCTTCTAACTGATCATGAATTTCATACACTTCTGTCTGCTTTAGGGCTAGTCCGGCTCCTTTGGCAGCCATATTGATGGCGTTCCAACTTGGCATCTGCTGCATAGAGTCAGCCAACATCTCTGGGAAATAGTGATTGAGCCAATAGCCCCGCATTTGGGCAGGTGTAGCCGTAAAAATCACAAAGCGACTAGCTGTTTTGAGCACTCTTGCTACCTCTTTAAAACCCACATTTAAATCTGTCCAATGGTGTAGCGTCAAACTCGCCAAGGCAGCATCTACACTTTGATCAGCTAGTGGGATACGTTCGGCTCTGCCGGAACGCCAAGTGACAGTAGCGTTCCGCGAGTGAGCGGTCTCCAACATCTGCTTTGAAGGCTCTACGCCAATCATCCTATAGCCAGCCTGCGCCAAGGCAATCGTATAGTTGCCCGTACCACAACCGATATCGAGTACTTCTTTGCCCGCTGGTTTAGTCAACAAAGCCTGCATCCGGCTCAGTAAGTATGGGTCTGCCTTGCGGGTATCATTATAGGCTTTGCCAATGCGGTCGTATTTTTCCATGAGGGTTGTTTTTACAGTGCTTGTGTACCGATTAGTCCATCGCAGCCAACAAAATATTACAAGCCTCATGCATTTGGTCCTCCGTTATAGTCAAAGGAGGGGAGATCCGTAATCCGTTATCGATATTGAGAAATCCGATCGTCAATAAGCCCAGCGCTAAAGCTTTTTGGCGCACTCGTTCGGCAGTGGCGAAGTCTTCAAAGAGGACTGCATACATGAGTCCTTTGCCTCTCAGGCCTTTGATTAGTGGGTGTTTGAGGCGTTTTTTTATGATGGCCTCCTTCGGTGGAACGCTTTCCAAGAGGCCTTCGCGCAGGCTAAATTCCAAAGCTGCTAAACCACTCGCACAGCATAAAGGATGCCCGCCAAAAGTGGTCAGATGGCCAAGCATCGGATTTTGTTGGATGACGCCCATCACTTCAGGGCGAGTAATAAAAGCTCCTAGCGGCAAACCGCCCCCCAAGGCCTTGGCAAGCACCAATATATCGGGGATGATACCCGCCCACTCATGCGCAAACAGGGTCCCGCTACGCCCAAAACCCGTCTGAATTTCATCTACGATCAGCAGAGCTCCTACTTCTTGACAGCGTTTGGCGAGTGCAGCCAAGTAGCCTTGCTCGGGCAAGAACACACCGCCTGCGCCTTGAATAATCTCTACGATTACGCCTGCCGTCTGCTGAGTAATGTGGCTGAGTTCTCCGAAGGAGTTAAAATCAAGAAAGCGGACATCCGGCACAAAAGGACCGTATCCTTGTTTCTTTTTTTCGTTGCCCGTGACACTCATCGCGCCATAGGTGCTACCATGATAGGATTTATGAAAGGCGATCAATTCTGTACGCCCGGTGTATTTGCGCGCGACTTTGAGGGCACCTTCGATGGATTCGGCTCCACTATTGCCAAAATATACCGAACTCAAGTCTCCGGGAAGAAGCTCCGCTAAACGCTTAGCATAGGCCACCTGCGGCGACATGACCACCTCCCCATACACCATGGGATGAAGATATAACTGACTTTGTTGTTGGATGGCCTCTAAGACCTCAGGATTGCCATGTCCTACATTGTTGACGCAAATGCCGGCGATAAAATCGATGGTTTTCTTGCCATCAGGTCCGATCAAATAAATTCCTTCGGCTCGCTCTACGGGAAGCGCGATAGATTCAGGAGAAGTTTGGG
>JBCAWW010000366.1:0-6087 GCA_038534415.1 Bacteroidota bacterium
CTCGGTTAAGTTTTTCCTTTATACCCTCGTTGGCTCGCTCTTGATGTTGATTGGTATTATTTACCTCGGCCTCAATGTAGCAGATGCGCCAGAGTTGGCTGGAGTTAGCTTTACTACTGATTATGAATTGATTCGTCAATACTCCAATCTAAGCCTCACCGAAGAATATTGGCTCTTTGCGGCCTTTGCGCTGAGCTTTGCGGTCAAAGTACCGCTCTTCCCTGTGCATACTTGGCTACCGGATGCTCACACCCAGGCCCCTACCGCTGGTTCGGTGATTCTGGCAGGAGTGCTCTTGAAAATGGGTACTTATGGGTTGATCCGCTACTGCTTGATGCTATTCCCGCAAGCCTCTATAGATGCTGCTCCTTTTATGGCGGCGATGGCTGTGATCGGGATTATCTATGGGGCGATGGCCGCGATGGTACAGACAGATGTCAAGAAGCTGGTTGCTTATTCATCGGTTTCTCACCTTGGTTTTATTGTCCTTGGGATCTTTGCTTTCACAGAAGAAGGCTTGAGTGGTGCAATCATGCAAATGGTCAACCACGGTATCGCAACTGGCGGTCTATTTCTCTTAGTAGGGATGATCTATGATCGTCGTCATACTCGTGCGATCAAAGACTTCCAAGGAGTCGCGAAAGTGATGCCCAAATTTACCTTCCTATTTATGATTACCATGATGGCCTCTGTCGGTCTTCCTGGTCTCAATGGTTTCGTGGGTGAATTTTTGGTATTGATGGGCTCGTTTAAGTCTAGCTATATCGGAGGCATTTTTGCAGTACTGGCCGCCACTGGTGTGGTAATTGCAGCTGTATACTTATTATGGATGTTCCGCCGAGTAATGTTTGGTGAACTAGATAAAGAAGAAAACCGTCAATTGATCGATCTCAATGGTCGCGAGGTAGCAGTTATGATGCCTTTGATCATCTTGATGTTTTGGATGGGGCTATATGCAACTCCTTTCCTCAAGCAGATTGGCGTAAGTTCAGATAAGATAGTGGAAGCCTTCGAAAGTGGTGCTGCGACCAAAGATCAAGCACTCAATGAGGCTGAAGCTATTGAAGTAGCCTTTGGCGTTGATGAATGGCGAGAAGAAGCCGTTACAAACTAGGCAACAATTATTATTCATAAAGCAAAAGCGCTTCTGTTAATTAACGGGAGCGCTTTTTTAGTTCTAATAGGCCACGACGCATATCTTTTTCTATGCGCTGATAGTCGGCCTCATAATAGCCTTGAAACTTGATGAGAAATGCTAAGGGGAGGGATTGGGCTTCGTTAGAAGGCTCAATGACTAATAGCGCCTGTTGTAAGCGATAAGCCTCACGCATACGCCTTTTGAGACGGTTGCGCTGCCAGGCGCGCTTAAAGACTCTCTTAGGAGCCGTAAAAGCGACTGTGATAGGAGCTTTGACGTATTGCTCCGGTATATTATGGGCATAAAAAAATTTGAGCACACCTACTCTAAAAGAGGAGCCATGCTCAAACAGATATTCAAATCCACGTTTGTGACGCAGTATCGCCTGCTTTGGCAGACGATAGGAACGAGTAGTTCCTGCCGGCGTCATCCGTGATTATTTCTGCTTGTGTCTGCCTTCGTCGCTTACGGTCAGTCTAGCGCGTCCTTTAGCACGACGTGCTGCCAAAGTCTTGCGACCATTTGCACTAGCCATACGGGCGCGGAAACCATGCTTGTTACGACGTTTGCGATTGCTGGGTTGAAATGTACGCTTCATAATTCTATTTTCAGGGCCACAAAGATAGGAATAAATTTATCTCACCCCAAGGATTTGTCGGTATTTTTGTGGAATCTCCTTATCTTATTCGATATGAAAATCCTACTCGCAATAAACACACTTTTTGAATTAGTCGTAGGACTGATCATGCTTTTTGTGCCTCGCCTGCTTTTGGGGGAGTCGACAGGTAGCGCCGATTCGTGGGAATTGACCCTGTCTATTGGGCGCTCCTTTGCTTTTGCCGCTTTGGGTATGGCCACTTTGAGCGCGCTTATGATGCGAGGCAAACTCACCAAAGAACTAAAATTTGCCGGCTTTGGAGCCTTGGCCGTTTTTCACCTTGGTTTGACCATCGCCAATACCCTCAATGTACTCGAAGGTTTGAGTCCCCTCCCAATGGTAGTTGCCCATGCAGTATTGTTTTTGGCCTTTTCCGCCTTGTTTCTCTTCAATCGTGGCGAGTAATACCTAGTCCCCATTATTGATCCAAGCCCTGTTTTGATGGGGAAAGCCGATTTATTTGGACGTTAAAAATGATTGCTTGGGCGGTTTTTATTGCTGCTTCGCAGAACGCTTCCCTTTTGAGCTCGATAGTCCCCCTAATCTTTGCAACTCCATTTCAGGCTATCGGTCTTTAAAGAAAGTTAGATCGGAATTCTTTTTATCGTACAGCATGAAAGCCTTTACAAAAGATAAATACGGAGGACCTGAGGTACTTCAACTAAGTGAAGTCGAAAAACCCGCGGTCAAGTCAGAGCATCTTCTGATAAAAGTCTTTGCCAACTCTGCCAATCCGGCTGATTGGCACGTTTTGCGTGGAGAGCCTTTTTTTGCTCGCTTTTCCTTTGGTTTATTCAAACCTAAAGACAAAATATTAGGTGCCGACTTTGCTGGCGTGGTTGAAGAGGTGGGCGATAAGGTTACCCATTTCAAAATCGGTGATCGTGTCTTTGGCGAAAATTTAGCCGGTGGAGCCTTTGCCCAATATGCTTGCGTGCCCGCTCATGCCTGCGGTAAAATGCCCGAAGACATCGATTTTGCCACCATGGCCAGTAGTCCGATAGCGGGCATCACGGCCCTGCAAGCGCTGATCACCCATGGCAAAATCGCCAAAAGAGAATCGGTCCTGATCAACGGGGCATCGGGAGGAGTTGGGCACTTCGCCATCCAAGTCGCCAAAGCATATGGCGCAAAAGTAACGGCTGTATGCTCTAGCCGAAATGTTGAGTTTGTAAAGAGCCTTGGCGCTGATGCGGTCATTGCCTATGACAAGGAGGACATCCATAGTCACCAAGGGCAATATGATCTCGTTTTAGATAACCATGGCAATCTATTTTTAGAAGATTTCAAGCGGATGGGCCAACGCGGCGTGGTCATCGGCTTTACTACGGTCGGTCATATGATGTGGCTGATGCTCAAAGCCACCTTTAGCAAATTCCCCTTGGCACAGTTTACCGCCCAAGCAAATACCCAAGATCTTGAAACCTTGGCTGATCTGATCAAAAAGGAAAAAGTCAAAGTGCATATCGAGAAGGTCTATCCCTATGAACAAATCCCAGACGCAATCGGCTATATCGAATCCATGCGAACTAGAGGTAAAGTGGCGATGCTATGGGAAGGAAGTGCGCCTAAGCAGGATTAGTTTCTATTCAAGATTTGACGGATGATTTTTGGCCTTTTGCTTCGCAGAACGCTTCTCTCAAAAAAAAAGTAGTCGTAAAATTTTGCTCGAGAGAAGCGTTCCGCGAAACGGTACCCCCAAACAAAATCTTACGACTAGAAATAGCCTCTAATGAGCGGCTAATGCTAGATGATTATTGCTTCTGAACCTTTTTGGTAATAATGCCATTTGGGGTTCTGAGTTCAAAGAGATACATACCCGCTGGTAAATGCTCCAATGAGATTGTTCTTTCCAAACTCGGGCTTGCAGCAAGTTTTTCTTCCCCAATCAACTGACCTTGGAGATTGAAAATCCTTAAAGATGCCTCTTGAGCAAATTGCCATTCGATCTTCAGCTTGACCTCCAGGCTTGCTGGATTGGGATACAAACTAAAGCTCTGTAAACCCATAGGCGCTTCTATGGCATCAGCAATTAAGGCCTCGACTATCGTACTATCAGCGATATTACAGCCATTGGCATCCGTGATGTTTACAGAGTATCCACCAGCAGCTAATCCGCTTAAGGTGCTATCTGTCGCATTGTTTGACCAAGCATAGGTGTAAGGAGGAGTGCCACCCGAAACACTTAGACTGATGGTGCCACTACTGCCAGTGCTGTCAGGAGTACTGCTAAGATTAGCTACTGTTAGGGGACTCGGTTCGCCGATGCTCACACTATCCGTAAAGACACAGCCAAATAGATCCGTTAGGGTCAATTGGTAGGTTCCCGCAGGAAGCGTATTAATATTTGCGGTGGTATCTCCATTATTCCAAAGGTAGCTAAAGGGAGTGGCGCCACTGTTGATGCTGAGATTGACGGCACCACTACTGTCACCCGCACAAAGTAAATCTTGGCCAGTCAACGCAAAATCTGGTGCTGCAGGAGCACTAAGCGTTACGCTATCGGTACGCACACAACCATTGGCGTCAGTAATGCTAAAGCTATATGTGCCTGTACCCAATCCCGTCAAATCTTGAGTAGTATCGCCAGTCGACCAAGCATAAGTAAAAACGGGAGTACCGCCAGCCACGCTAAGGTCTATCGCCCCGTCATTGATATTGACGCAGCTAGGATCGGTATTGTTTAAGGCAATGCCAATCGGAGGAGCATTGAGGACGGTGTCGCTAATAGTCATCGGACAATTGTTGGCGTCGGTGACCACCACATTATAAGGGCCAGCCGGAAGGTTGGAGATGTTTTGGGTGCTCTCTCCATTTGACCAGGCAAAGCTATAAGTAGGCGTACCACCGCTGACACTAAGGTTGATGCTACCGCTTGAGTCTGCAAAGCATAAGGTAGAGTCTGCAGAAGTGGAAAGGACAATCTGACTAGGCTCCCCAATGGTTTGACTTTGGGCTGTGATACAGTTATTAGTGTCGATAATGGATACCGTATAGGTTCCTGCCGGGATATTGGATAGATCTTGAGTCGTATCTCCATTTGACCAGCTGTAAGTGTAGCCAGCTGTTCCTCCCACTACCGTAAGATCAATGGTACCACTCGCATCGCCAAAGCAGTTTGCATCTGTACCGCTGATGGTACTGCCAAAATTTTCGCAGAGGAGATTGACAATGATAGTATCTGTCTCGACACAAGAACCATTGCTCACTTCAATCCAGTAGGTGCCGCTCGTGCTGACGGTGGTTTGGGCATTGGTGGTACCATCACTCCATAAATAAGTAGTACCACTCGGTAGGTTGCCTGCCGAAATAATGGCAGAAGGATTGATCGTATTGATGTCTGGACCTAGGTTGACAAAGGGTACCGTGATAAAACTACTGATGTCTGCTTTATTCAGACTAGCCGCGCCTGCGGAGGTCGTCTCATTGCTAAAGTATACCTTAGTTTCATCAATGAACTTGACGCCATCATATTGCTTCGTGATGCTAAAATCAAGTTCTTGCACGTCTCCACCAAAAAAATCGTTTCCAGTAAAGCAGGAAAAAAACCATGCTTTTTGATAAGAATGAATAATGAGCTGTTTGCCAGAAGGGCTTAAATCTGCTCCCGTGATCCAGTAAGCTTCTTTTGGGCCAGGGCCGGTATAAAAGCTATCTACAGGACTGATAGAATAAGTACCAGCAGTGTCGGGAAGTTTGTAGAGACGCGTATAGCCATCAAATGGTACGGTCCGGTTTTTGGAAAATAGGTAGAGGCTATCCCCGAGCCATACCATGGCTTCCATGTCATAATGTCTACGACTGTTTGGAGGAGGAAAGGACGGCTGGTCTGCATACGATAAGTTGATCACCTCAGCATTGACACTATCGCTTGAGAGGGAATCTGGATTAGGGATTTTGTAGATCTTAAGGTTAGTCCGAGCATTACCATTATTACCGAAATCTCCGATATAAAAGTTCCCTTGGTCATCTTGGGTCATTTCCTCCCAATCTACCAAGTTTGCGTTAAGAATGGTGACGATACGGGTGATATTGCCCAAAGTATCGACTTCATAGATCTTGTTTTGTCCCCCAGAGTCATTGTGGGTCCAGATTTTGTTGCTCCCATTGGCTTCCAGACCGGAAGTTTCATTGAGGGTGCTGGGCAAAGTGCCGAGAGGGGTGATGTTAAGAGTTTGAGAAAAAAGGCTAAAAGAATTAAAGCCTAAAAGCAAGCTTAGGAAAAAACAATTGAGTTTCAATCTAATAGGATTTGGTAGTTATATAGGTGTTTTGGGCTTGCCAAAAAAAT
>JBCAWW010000367.1:0-6071 GCA_038534415.1 Bacteroidota bacterium
GGAGGGACTTTTCAGATATGTGCTTTCGAACCCAGTATACCCGCCAATTTAGACTGCGCCAACGCTGCTCCTATTACTGTTGGGGCTTCTTGTACCTACCAGACCTTTACCAATGAGTACGCCCTGACTTCTGGCGATGCGACACCGACTTGTGGCTTTTACAATGGAGTGGATGTTTGGTTTAGTTTAAGTGTTCCGGCCTCGGGGCAGTTGGTTATCGATCAGGATAATGATGGGCTATCCAACACAGCTATGGCAGTATATACCGGTAGTTGTGGCAGCCTGACACAATATGAATGCAATACCAATGCCTCTCCCAATGGCAGTATGCCCCAGATTGTTATCAATGATCCTACTTTGGCCAATCAAACAGTTTTGATTCAGGTATGGCGCGAATCAAGCGTCAATGGCGGTACTTTCCAGATTTGTGCCTTCGAACCCAATATTCCGGTCAATGGGGACTGCGCCAATGCTTTTGCGTTGACGCTCGCCAACGACCTTGCTTATGGTACTTACACCAATGAATATGCAGGAACTTCTGGCGATGGGATCCCGAGCTGTGGTTTTTATAATGGGGTGGATGTATGGTTCAAGGCCGACGTGCCTGCTAGTGGCAAGCTCACTATCGATCAGATTCAAGGCGATCTAGGCAATACTGCCATGGCGGTTTATACGGGTAGCTGTGGTAGCCTCTTTCAGTATGAGTGCAATACCAATAGCTCTGCCAACGGCAGTATGCCTCGTATCGATATCGATGACATTGCTTTGGCTTCGCAGACAGTCTTTATCCAAGTTTGGCGCGAGTCGAGCGTCAATGGCGGTACTTTTGGGATCGTAGCCTATGATCCCGATAATCCTGTTTTTCCGGTTGAATGGCTTGATTTTACGGCCGAGTTGACGGCTGAGGCCAGGGTGCAGTTGGATTGGTTTACAGCTGCTGAAATCAACAACGATTACTTCTCAATTGAGCGTTCTGCCGACGGCAAGCGCTTTACAGAAATTGGTCAAACTGCTGCTAGTACCGCTCAAAAAACGGTCAACGCCTATGCTTTTGTAGATGCTGCCCCCCTGCGGGGAACGAGTTATTATCGCATCCGCCAAATTGATTTTGATGGAGCCAGTACCTATTCCAAAATGGTCTTGGTCAAAAATATTGCTCGCCGAGAGGGACTCCTCGCTTATCCCAATCCCGCCAAGGATTTGCTCAATGTTGCGGTCTCCTCTGTCGAAGCCGGGAGGGCCCAACTTATTCTTGCTGATCAGCAAGGACGCGTCCTACTGGAAAAAAATCTTACTCTCCCAGCCGGGGCAGAAACTATCATCACTCTTCAAATGAGTCACTTGCCGGCCGGGATGTACCAATTGAGACTACGTAATGAGGACTCCGCAAAAGTTTATTATCAAAAAGTAGTTAAATATTAATCCATCAGGCGGTAACACACCCAACCTAAGCTCAAGACTTGTTTGTTGAGGATTTCGTAGGGATGGTTTTTTAACCATCCCTTTTTCTTTTCGTTGAAGCAATTACTTACAAATTAGTAAGACGGAAGTAATCAGTCCCTAGATTTAAGTCTCATGCATTTTCCTTAGACTTGCTAGCTAACAGCTTCTATGAAATACACCATCTTCACGCTTTGCTTTTTGCTGCTATTAGCGCTGCCGCTACATATGGTGGCTCAGGAACAGCCTGCCAAGCCAAAAATCGGTCTCGCCCTCAGTGGGGGAGGGGCCAAGGGGCTCGCCCATATTGGCGTCTTGAAAATCTTAGAAGAAAATGGCATCCGGCCCGATTATATTACGGGAACTAGCATGGGAGCCATCATCGGTGGTCTCTATGCCATTGGTTATACTACTGATCAATTGGAGGAGATGGCTTATAGCCTGGAGTGGGCTACCTACTTCAGCGACCGCGTGCCTGAGTATTATCGCCCCATAGAGGATAAACTTTCTCCCGCCCAGTATCAACTGAGCTTCCCGCTACATCAGGGCAAGCCCGAACTGCCCAAGGGCTTGATTGGAGGAGCGAAACTGAGGCTGCTATTGACTCATCTGACGATCCCGGTTCACTCGATCCAAAATTTTGATGAATTTGGTATTCCCTTTCGCTGCGTTGCTACCGACTTGGTGAGCGGAGAGGGGATTGTATATCGGTCTGGAGATCTCTCAGATGCCATTCGTTGTAGTGCTTCCATTCCCTCGGTTTTGGAGCCCTCGCAGTACCAAGACGCAATGCTGGTGGACGGAGGTCTAGTACGTAACTTTCCCGTCAGCGACGTGATCGAAATGGGCGCTGATTTTGTGATTGGCGTAGATGTCGGCGCCCCACTGTACAAAGCAGAAGAGCTCAACTCCTTGATCAGCATCCTCGACCAAACCAGTAGTTTTCGAATCGTAGAGTCTACCGCAACCCAACGTGAATTAGTCGATGTCTTGATCCAGCCCCAATTGGAAGGCTTTAATGCGCTGTCTTTTGAACGGCCTGATAGTCTTTTGCTCCTTGGCAAACTCGCCACCTTAGAGGTGATATCTAGTCTCAAAGATTCGCTGCGCAAGCGGGGAGTGAGGAGCTTTCCGCCTTTGGCGAACGCTCAACCTATGGTTTTACCCGAAAAAGTAAAAGTCAGTGAAGTAGCGTTCGTCGGAGACAGCCCCGCTACCAAAGCCACCCTAGAGCAACTCTTCAAACTGCCCGAAAACAAAGAAATGAGCCTCGCCCAAATCGATGATCTGGTGCGATTGCTATATGCAGCCGAATACTTCAAACAGGTCGATTACCGTTTACTACCTGGAGCTGATGGGATGAAATTAGTCGTAAAAGCCGTAGGCAGCCGTGAGGCTTCGATCAAGTTGGGGATCAATTATGACGCCAATCTCAAAGCGGGCCTGCTTTTTAACTATACCCGCCGCAACCTTGGCATTCAGGGCTCTCGTTTGTCTTTGGACCTCAAAGTCTCTGAATATCCCATCCTTTTTGGGAGCTATCGCTGGCAGACTAGAGGCAATCCTAGCTTAGGCCTAAGACTCCAAGGATTATTTAATTCTTATCCCGGCTTTCGCTACGACAATGAAAATCAAAGAGGAGATATACTCGCCATGTCCTATACTCGGCTGCGTTTGGAAGCCTATTCGGGTTTGAGCCGTAATTTATTTCTAGGCTTAGGGATTGGTCTTGAAGGGCGAATCGAACGGCAAAAGTTCTTTCTCTTCAATGCCGATGCTCGCATTCAGTTGCAGCCGCATATCAGCCTGTCCTTATTGGCCAACACCTTAGATCGACAGGTATTTCCGCATGAGGGATTCCGTCTGGATTTGCACGCCGTATATGCGCCATTGGGGACGGTCAGGATCTTTGATGAGCTGGGACGAGATACTACGCTGAGACAAGTGCAAACCAACCGTATCAGCCTCGGTTATCTCCATGCTTGGACGCCCGCCGAAAGGCTGACCTTTGAAGGCTTTGTGCAAGGAGCCTGGTCCAATAGCTCCGATCCACAGTTTTTTCAATTGTTTTTTATAGGCCGTCCGGTCCCTTATCTCGAGCAATATCTCAACTTTAGTGGGTACCGGCATATGGAGCGTCCGGCAAGTGCTTTTGCGTTTGGGGGCCTGCGGATAAGAGGAGAGATATTTAACAATACTTTTGGGGCGGTGGTCTTCAATTATGGCTATTTCCAGCAGATTGCCTATCCCACCCTGCTCGACGGAGAATTTACCCAAGTAGCGGCCCAATCCGGTCGTATGTCAGGCATAGGGGCTGAGCTTGGCTATTTGAGTCCTGCTGGTCCCATCCAATTCAATTTAGAGTATACCCCTGATTTCAATCGCTGGACCATGGCCTTGAGCCTTGGCTATGTATTTTAGGCCTTGTTTGGGGGTTTACTCTCGAAAGCTATCGGGACGCGGAACGCTTAGTCATGGAGGGCTTAGATGTTTGTACCTAGCCCATGGTATTTTGAATGCGCACTATTAGGAGTAATCTTATTATGTACTGCTGCGCAGAACGCTTCTTCTCCCTCAAATGGGATATGGAGAATCGTTCCGCGCAGCGGTAATCAAAACCTAAATCATCGTCTTTTTCCACTTACCCTGTCGAAACCAGATGATGCAAATCGCGGTAAATACTACCTCTGCAATCAAGATCGCGACATATACTCCTGTTTGTTTCATGTCCAAACTGCTGGCTAAAAAGTAGGCCAGTGGAATCTGAACAATCCAAAAGGCCAAGAAATTGATCAGGGTAGGCGTTCGGGTATCCCCGGCACCATTAAAGGCCATACTGAGCACCAAACCAAAACCAAAGAAGATGTAGCCAGAACTAATGATCCTTAAACAAGTGATCCCCGCATCTAGGGCTTCTTGCGACTCTGCAAAGAGATTGATCACCCAATCGGCCCCAAAGAAAAAGAGGATAGAAACAATGACCATATAGATCATGGCGTAGAAAGAACTGCGCCAAGCCGCTTTTTCTGCTCTATCGGGTTGATCTGCGCCGAGGCTTTGACCTACTAGGGTCGCGCAGGCGTTGCTCAATCCAAAGGCTGGTAGGATCGCAAAAATGATCGATCGGATGGCCGATTGATAGCCCGCCATGACGGAGGTGCCAAATTCTGCTACGATCCGCGTCAAAAAGATCCAACTCGCGGACGAGATAAGATATTGCCCCGTTCCGCCGGAGGCGACCTTTAAAAGACGTTTGATAATATCCCAGCGCGGGACAAAATCGCTCGCTTTGAGTTTGATAGACTTTTTACCCCCAAAGAGTAAGTAAAGCTGAAACAATACACCCGTACCACGACCAATGGAGGTCGCAATCGCGGCTCCTTCAACCCCTAATTCTGGAAACGGACCTAAACCCAAGATGAGGCAGGGATCGAGGACCATGTTGATGATATTGGAAAGCCATAAGACCCGCATGGCGATAGCCGCATTGCCGGTGCCTCTAAATACGCCATTGAGCAAAAAGAGAAACATGATCACCCCGTTGGTGGCAAACATGATGCGCGTATAGCCGGTTCCAGTCTCTAATACATCAGCCTCAGCTCCCATCATCTCCAGCACATTGCCGGCAAAAAGAAAGCCTGGGATGGCGATCATAATAGATATGACCAGAGAAATCAATATCGCTTGAGCCGCGGCTATAGAAGCTTGCTCGGGTTCTTTTTCACCGATGCGACGAGCGACCATTGCCGTAGCAGCATTGGCCAGTCCAATAGAAAGCGAATAAATCAAAAACATCACTGACTCCGTCAAACCGACGGTTGCCATCGCTGCCTCTCCAACTTGGGAGACAAAAAAGAAATCGACCACCGCAAACAAACTCTCCCCTACCATCTCTAGCACCATCGGAATGGCTAGAAATACAATGGCTTGATTAAGAGGGATTTGGGTGTAGTCTCTTTCACCGCCTTTGACGGCTTCTTTGAGCGTGCTCCACGCATTCCGGAGCGAACGAGAATTTGAATCCATGTAGTGTAGTGTATGACATAGGAATGGATGCCATCTCTGGTTTGGAGAGGGCAAATAGCGAAAAGCTTGGCTGGAAACAAAGATGAATCCTGCCAATTAGGCAAATTGTTGAGAGGAGGGGGGAGCGCTCGTGGGTGTGGTTGCGAGAACTCGAGCTTACTTACGGCGGCGAAAAAATTAGGTTATATCTCAGTAATAAGAAAAGATGGAAAATGAATAATTTTCCTAAATTTGCTTAAGCAACATAAAGCAAAATACATATATGGTTGTTAGTAAGGAAATCGCTACCCAATTACTCGAAGAGATGATTCCCGTCCACAAATTTCTTGGCGTCAAAGTCCTTGAGATCGAAGACGGTTATTGTAAACTCCTATTTCCTTTTCGGGAGGAGCTGTTGGGCAATTTTATTACTCGGCGTTGGCATGGCGGTATTATCGCCACGGCCATGGATTCGGTTGGAGGAGCGGCGGCAATGACGACCCTTACTTCTGCCGAAGATAAACTAGCCACAATTGATATGCGGGTGGACTTTTTGCGGGGTACCTCCGAGACGGATCTGGTGGTAGAGGGCTTTTTGGTGCGTAATGGCAACCGTATCATCGCTA
>JBCAWW010000368.1:0-6063 GCA_038534415.1 Bacteroidota bacterium
GATACCGTTCGGTATCATTGGGTTGTCAGAGTCCATTTTAGAGAGAGTGGCGGATGCCGATGTGAAGGACAATATTCAGATGATCGTTGCCTCCGGCAAACGCTTAGGTACCTTGGTCAATGACCTACTAGATTTCTCTAAGCTCCGCAATTTTGATATTGAGCTTCAGACCAAGCCCTTAGATTTACGGAGTATGGTCGCGGTGGTATTGCGTATGAGTCAACCACTATTGGGTTGGAAGGAAATCACGCTCCATAATGAAGTGGCAGAAGACCTTGCCCCCATCGCGGCTGATGAAAATAGATTGCAGCAAATTTTGCACAACCTCATTGGTAACGCTATCAAGTTTACGGAGGAAGGCGATATTGTCGTTCGTGCCCATCAAGATGGGGATATGATCCGTGTAGAGGTAGTGGACAGTGGGATAGGCATACCCCAAGAGAAGCAAGCCTTGATTTTTGAAGAGTTTCAACAGGCTGACGGCTCCATTTCAAGAGAGTTTGGCGGCACTGGCTTGGGCTTGACCATCACCCAGCAATTGATACGTTTACATGGCGGAAACATCGGGGTCAAGAGTGAAGCCGAAAATCAGGGCTCTACCTTCTGGTTTACGATGCCGCTAAGCAGCAATACTGAGCAAAAAGTATTTCAGGCCACTGAGATCAATCAAGCATTACTACCATTGCGACCGATGTTGCCCTTAGTAATGGATACTGTCTCTGAAAAGCCAAGGGTAATCAAAAAAGCGTTCTCCGAAGGAGGCAATATGAAAATCTTGGTGGTAGATGACGACCCAATCAACCAACAAGTACTCAAAAATCACCTGGCAGATTCTGACTTTGAATTGGCTTTTGCGGCTAATGGAGAAGATGCTTTGGAAGTCTTAGAAATCGCTGGTCCTTTTGATCTCGTGCTCCTAGATGTGATGATGCCTAAAATGTCAGGCTTTGAGGTGTGTGAAAAAATCCGGGAAAAATATCTACCGTCTGAGCTTCCTGTGATTATGGTTACAGCCAAAAACCAAGTCAATGATTTGGTCCAGGGCTTAGAGTTGGGGGCAAACGATTATCTCGCGAAGCCTTTTTCTAAGCAGGAATTTTTGGCTCGGGTGCATACGCAATTAGATCTACACCGCATCTTTGATATTACGGGGCGCTTTATCCCCAATCAGTTTATCCGTTCGCTTGGCTATGGCCGAATTACGGAAGTAAAGCTAGGCGACCAAGTCGAAAAACATGTGTCTGTTTTGTTCTCTGATATTCGCGCTTATACCAGCCTTTCTGAGCAAATGAGTCCGGCAGATACCTTTCGTTTTGTCAATGCCTTACATGGACGTATGGGACCCATTGTACAAAAGTATGGTGGATTTGTCAATCAATACTTAGGCGACGCAATCATGGCAATATTTCCCGAAACTGCCCAAGGAGCCCTTGATGCGGCGATTGCTATGCAAAAGTCTCTCAATGAATATAATGTAGACCGAGTCGCCAAAAAGCGTAAGCCAATCGATATCGGCATTGGTTTTCATTCCGGTCCATTGATCATGGGTATCATCGGCGATGAAAAGCGTATGGATGCGGCGACGATTTCGGATACAGTCAATACTGCCTCTCGGATCGAAAGCCTTACTAAGCACTTTGGTGCTAACATTTTGTTGACGGATGTCAGTTTGAGTGAGGTGGATAACCCAGCAGATTATCACCTACGCTTTTTGGGTAGTGTGCAAGTCAAAGGCCGTCAAAAAGCAGTAAGACTTTACGAATGTTATGATGGCGATACCGATGAACGCATCCTCTTGAAGGAACGAACGATTGACTTCTTTGAATTGGCGATGGAGCGTTATTATCTCCGAGATTTTGCAGGCGCAGTAGCTGCTTTCGGGCAGCTCCTAATGGTGCATCCAGAAGATCAAATAGCTCAACACTTTCATGCCTTAGCTGAGCAATACCGGATAGAAGGGGTCGAAGAAGATTGGACTGGTATCCAGCGGATGCAGTTGAAATGACAATCACCAACAATCCACAAATCGGCCTTCATTCGTGGAGGCCGATTTTGCTTTTAGCACCATCGATATCCACATCCTCGAATCTTTGGGGTCAATCACTTCATCGATTTCCATAACGGAGGCCGCATTGATGGCTTTGCCTTGCTCGTAGGCCTGCTCTACCAATTGATCATACAACTGCTGGCGCTGATTGGGATCTTCGATAGCGGCCAATTCTTTTTTAAAGCCTAATTGTACCGCTCCTTCTAGTCCCATAGCGCCGAGCTCTCCCGTGGGCCAGGCGATCGTAAACAAGGGTTTGTGAAAGCTCCCCCCTGCCATTGCCATTGCTCCCAAACCGTATCCTTTGCGCAGGATGATGGTCATAAAAGGCACTTTTAAGGCTGCCCCTACCACAAAAAGTCGAGAAGCATGACGGACCATTCCTTGAGCCTCGCAATCGGGGCCTACCATGAAGCCGGGCGTATCACAAAGAGACAAAATAGGTATCCCAAAGGCATCGCATAGCTGCATAAATCGGGCGGCTTTGTCTGATGCTTCTCCATCTATGGCTCCGCCGAGATGTCTGGGATTATTGGCGATAATGCCGATGGGTTTTCCTTCGATACGAGCAAAGAAACTAAGCATGGCCTTGCCGAACGCTGCCCTCATTTCTAAGACTGAACCCGTATCTGCCAAAGCATGTACTACCTTGCGAACATCATAGCCCCACTTGCGATCTTCGGGGATTAGACTGCGCAAAATGTGCTGATCAGCGCACTGCCAATCCTTGATGGGGCCTTGAAAGTATGACAAGTATTTTTGAGCGGTTTGGACCGCCTCTGCTTCATCTTTGACCAAGATGTCGATCACGCCATTTTTGCTCATGACATCTGAGGGACCAATCTCCTTGGGATGAAAACTACCCAATCCGCCGCCTTCGATCATCGCGGGTCCACCCATGCCTATAGAACTGTTTTCGGTGGCAATGATCACATCTGCACTCCCTGCCAAAGCGGCATTACCGGCAAAGCAATATCCGGCTACTACCGCTATTCGCGGAACGCGGCCACTCAAGCCTGCAAAGGCGGTAAAAGTCATCAAATCTAATCCGCCAACTGATATAGGATAAAAATCCACATCCCCCGGTCGACCGCCACCACCTTCTAAAAAGAAGAGGATCGGAAGCTTCATTTTGGCTGCGATGCTGAGCATGCGGTCCGTTTTCTGATGATTAAATGCGCCTTGGGTGCCAGCCAAAACCGTATAATCATAACTCAGCACCATGCATTGGGCTTCTTCTGCGCCAAACAGATCAGCATTGACATCGGCGATGCCACTCACGAGTCCATCAGCGGGTGTCTGTTCGATTAGTTCTTGCAGAGATTTGCGGCCCCTTTGGGCGGCTAAGAGTAGGGAGCCATATTCAAGCAAGGAGTTGTCTTCCACTAGATCCGCTATGTTTTCACGGGCCGTGCGCTGACCTTTGCGATGACGTTTGGCGACTGCCTCAGGCCGGTTTTGATCCAGAATGTAGGCTAAGCGTTCCTGCAAGGCCGCTAAATCGTCTCTTATCTCTTCGTTTTGACTCATAATATCATTGGACTGAATTGGCAAAATCTCCTTCAGCGAGCGCTTGTAGGTTGAGTTTGTGGAGATTGGCAGTATAACCGATGTGGCGGTGTTGGAGTAAGCGTTCGCCAAGGGCTTCAAAATCATCATGCAGATCAAATTGTAAATCCTCGTGAAGCTTAGGCAGTAGTTTTAGGATTTTCAGGCTTCGCCGAACGATATACTTTCTGAGCATTTCTGCTTTACGAGTTGAACCTGCAAAAAGGCGTGGACTACCGATCTCTAAACTGGTATTGAGTAAGAGTAGATTTAGAGAAATCTCACCAAACTTATCTTTGGTGGCAAATACGTGCCGATTGATAGCGGTACTTAAAGTTCTGAGGTCTTTGAGCGCATACGGGGGCGGGTAGAAACTTTGGTGCGCTGTTTTGAGTTGGTCTGCAATTTCCCCGGCTAATTCTTCTCTCCGATCTTGCTGTGTCTCTCCATATTCTAGGAGTTCAAATTCCAAACGATCGACTAAGCCAGAATTGCTCGGGATCAGCCTGAGTAGCAGCTTGTCCTTCTCTTTACCGGGCATGAGAAGGATGGCCTCTTTTAGCTCTTTAGATAGTTTACGCCTTGGCATAGAGCTAAATTAAGGCGAGTTTGGGACAAGGCCTAAGCGCTGCGAAGGATTTTTAAATTTAAAAAAGAAAGCATGGGGGTGAGCTCCCATGGAGCCACCCCTAAGACTCCGAATTACTCAACAATGATGCGTTCTTGCCAGGATCCCAAAGAGCCTTTTACCCGGACTAGGTAGATGCCTCGGGGAAGCTCGCTCACGCCTATCTGTAATTGATCTTGATCCGATATCGACCTTTGCAGCACTTCTTGCCCCATTTGATTAAATAGACTGATTTGCTGGTACCCATTTGCCAGACCACTGATAGTAAAGTAATCAGCACTCGGATTGGGGTATACCTTTAGTCCATTTACAAATGGTGAAACAGCAATGCGGCTTGAATAAGAATACTGTCCGTCCTGATCGATTTGTTTGACCCGATAGTAGGTCCTGAGAGGATTGGCTTCATCAAAAAACTCATACTGTTGGGGAGAGTCACTATTGCCTTGAGACGCAACCTGCCCCCGACTTTCCCACTCGATGAGGTCAAATGAGCGTTCTACGATGAAGTAGTCATTGTTTTCTTCTTTGTTGGTCTGCCATTGGAGTTGCAATTGATCTGCCTGCCACTGACTGCTCAATACACCCCACTCGACATCCAATGCAGCCGTAAAGTCGATCAACATGCCAGAGATATTTAAGCAACCACCAAAAGGATTGCCTGCTCCCTCAATCCCATAAGCACGAATCGAATCAGGGATAAGGTTGACTGTAAACAAATAGTCTTTACAATCGCTATGGGGAAGGCCACATACCGCAGTTGAGGAAATACAGTTAAAATCACAGCCGGAAGGAACATAAAGCACCGCTTCATCTGCATTTAGGGACGGCTGGGGACCCGCAAGCATGCCATTGGCCAGACAAAGGGTCGAATCCGAACTCACACTTGCTGTGAAAGAAGAAACAACTATACCCGTTCCAGAAAAGGAAAAAGCAAAGGTATTGGTCCTATTGCCTGCACCTAAAGTGGTTCCCAAAATACCTCCGCCGACGCAAAGCCTAACATCTAATTCGAAGAGGCCACCTCCCAGCACATTGACTCCATTGAGCGTGAGGGATGAGTTGGAACATGATTGGGCTAGTGCTGGCTGAGCGCTAAGGCAAAGTAGGAGGACTAAGCAAAGGGAACTAAATAGTTTAGAGGAAAAGTAGTTCATATGTTTAGTGGTTTTGCTACTTAGTGCCTTTGATACCCCAAATTGTAACATGCCATGGATGAATTTTAAGAGATTTTTTAGCGGCTAAGTGACCTCTTATTCTTAGGGGCGTCCTAAAAGCAAGAATAGACAATAGGTAGACGCTCAGAATTGGGCATTGATAGATATCACTGAGGAGGATAGGCCTTAATCTAGGCAGATACGAGGTGATCCATGGAGGTTAGCGTTGCTAGCCTCCTTTTTTGTATTTTGGGCTAAGCACAATTTTATTATGAGTTCAAGCCGTTGTACCGGTTGGTGGGAACAAGCCTCAATGGGGCGTCATAAAATGGAAGGCCTCACGCTCCTAATCGATGGAGACAAGATCAGTGGCGGTGGCTATGATATCATTGGTATGTTTACCCTTGAGGGAACGATTTCCCCCGACAATGATGTCAATATGATCAAACATTATCTGGACAGTCATCGCCTCTTGTACAAGGGCGAATATGACGGCAGTAGTTTGATGCATGGAATTTGGTTGGTGGGTTTTGATTCAGGACCTTGGGAAATTCGCTTTCGCACCACTAATGCCGAAAAGCAAAACGCTAAGCTGGAAATGGTAAAAAGTCTTTAGACGCTATTAAGTACTTGGATATAAGTATCTGGTAATAAGACTCTTCCGAATCAAATCCGCCACTTCAGAA
>JBCAWW010000369.1:0-6051 GCA_038534415.1 Bacteroidota bacterium
GGACAGAACTGTTTTGAGCATTACGTTCGGCGATGCTATATAAAGAAGCTACGTCGAAATAGCCGTCGGTAGCAAAAATGATGCGGTTGTTGCCTCCAGAAATATAATTGTCATCCGCAAGCTTATAAGCCCTTCTGAGGGCTTCTTTGCTTTTGGTACCGCCTGCTGAGCGTAGATTTTCAATGGCTGCGAGGATTTCAGCCTTATTCGCGGCAGACATGCCCTCTAGTACTACATTGACCTCACCCGCATAAGCGATAACCGATATTTGGTCTTCAGGGCGCATATGATCTAGGAGACGAGTCAAGGATTCCTTGAGGAGCGGTAACTTCTCTGGTTTTTTCATCGAAGCCGAAACATCCAGCAACAGGATCAAATTGTTTTCTGCGATCCCGTCAAACGAATAGGGGTCCGGTGGAGGCGCGACCTTAACGGGATCTGGTTGATTTATTTCGGTTTTTGTTGAATTCGTAGGCTTTGAGTTTGGATCTACCCCGCTCAAAGTGGGTTCTGGTTTAGTCGGTTCTGGTTCCGGTTCTGGCTCAGGCGGAGTAGGTGTCATCACGATGACTGCTGGCTCTTTTTCGGCTTCTAATAAGAAATTAGAACTAATCGTTTTGTCAGTATACTGCTTTTGAACTGAAAGTCGCTTGCGTGATTGCGGATAACCTTCTGCTGTCACGATCTGATCGTAGAGCTTTTCTTTATTGCTCAGGACGATGCTATACCTACCCCGGCTATCAGTTTCTATGCGTTTGACTACCCGTTTGGTATAAGCGTCCAACAATAAAATCTCCGCTTGAATCCCTTCCCAATTGTCTTTGTCCCTGACACTTCCGGCGAGCTTGAGCGTTACGTCCGGAGTGGTCGGCTTGATCAGAGGATCTGCTTCTTTAAGGTCTGCAAAGAAAATATCGCCATCACGGATAAAATAAGCCTCATTGCCGTCTCCGGTCAAAATAAAGCCATAATCATCGTTTGGGGTATTGAAGGGAGCGCCAATATTGATCACTTCTCCAAAGGTCGTATCATTGATCAGGGTGGTTTTAAAAATATCCAACCCACCAAAGCCGCCATAGCCATCAGAAGCAAAATATATCGTTTTGCCATCAGCCGCGATAAAGACCGAGCGATCATTACCACGCGTACTGATCGGCAATCTGCGGCAATAGGTCCAACCATAGCGCGTTTTGCGACTCATAAATAGGTCCATATCATCATCATAGTCAGGGCCTGCCGCTACGATAAAGCGTTTCCCGTTGGGAGAAATAGACATACCATCTGTGGCCGAAAGGTTATGAAAAAACTCGGTGATACCACCGCCCATGCCTTTTTGGCTGGTCCAGCTTTTGCCGTCTCGGGTTACTTCATAATAGGGTCCACCGGTTTCGGGCCAGATATAATTCCAAGATTGAAAGTAAACTTTGCGACCATCGGCTGATACATTGGGCTCGTCCTCGCCTTGCGAGGTATTGATGCTATAGGGCAAACAACGAGGCCGCTGCCATTCACCGCCTACTTTTTGGGCGTACCAAATATCTCCATCATAGACCGAATCTCCCCGAAAGGTCATATACATCCGAGACCAAGGCTGTCCCCCTCTCAATGACATAAAATACAGATAGCGGCCGTCTGGGGTGACGGATAGATTGGTTTCTCGGGCAGAAGAGTTGAGTACGTCTAGGCGACTAATTCTAATCCTGTCTTTATGGTCGAGTATAGTAGCCTTTTTTTGAGCGAAGGCTGTGTTGCCGCATGCGAAGAGTACGGCAATGAGTATAAACCAGCTTTTCATAGGTTGCAAAATCGTCATCAAGGTGTCTTAGCCAATATCGCGCCTTTTTTCTACGGCAAATGTGTATGTCAAGTTAACAAACAATTTTAGTCTATTGTTGCTTAACGACAATATGAAAGGATTATTTACTATACATCTCTTGATAAGTGGGATGATGTGCGGGATTATCTGGATCATTCAAGTCCTGCATTATCCTCTATTTGCGCATGTCGGAGAGGCAGCCTTTGCTCAATACGAACTTTTGCACCGCAATTGGATTAGCCCTTTGGTAGGGCCTTTGATGGTCGCGGAGCTGGCGACAGGTCTGATCCTTCTTAGCTGGCGACCTGAAGGGATTAGCCCTTGGCTATGGTGGATCGCGACGGCTTTGATCGGACTTATCTGGCTCAATACCTTCTTTCAAGCAGTTCCGCTGCACAACAAATTATTGGACGGCCTTAGCCCAGAAGCAGTCAAGTCCTTGGTGCGTGTCAACTGGATTCGTACCCTAGCTTGGACGGCACGCCTAGGGATATTGGGCTGGATCATGTATAAGTTGTTGAAGGTTTGAGCATTTTGAATGCTTGATTGGTACTTTCATTCATCCTGGTGGCCCTGGCTCTTGTTTTTTTATTCTCTGCTTCGCAGAACGCTTATTTGAGGAATCTGACTAGGATGGAAGGCCTAAGAAGTATTATTTTGTCAACTGATTTCTCCCCTTTCCCAATCCGATCATCGGGATCGGGACGGCTCCGAATAGGACATGGTTTTATAAGCCGAGGGCGAGAGAAAAATCTTAATACTAATTTCATCCTTTGCCTACCATCGCTCTCATACCGGCCCGTTACGCTTCTACTCGTTTTCCGGCTAAGCCATTGATTGATATCAAAGGCAAATCCATGATCCAGCGAGTTTATGAGCAATGCCTTAAGGCTCAGAAAGTAGACAAAGTAGGCGTCGCAACCGATGATCAACGGATCTACGAGCATGTGCGAGCCTTTGGGGGGGAGGTCTGGATGACGAGTGAGGAGCATCGTTCTGGGACAGATAGGATAGCAGAGGTCGCGGCTCAGCTACCTGAATATGATACTATCCTCAATGTGCAGGGAGATGAACCTTTTATTGCACCCTCTCAGATTGACTTAGTCGTGGAAAGTCTGCAGCAGAGTGAGGCCACAATCGCTACGCTCGTCTGCCCGTTCCGCGAAGCGGAAGCCCTACACAACCCCAATCGAGTCAAAGTGGTGCGTGATCAAGAAGGGAAGGCGCTCTACTTTAGTCGTTCGCCAATCCCTTATGTGAGGGATGCTGCGCCGAACGATTGGCTCCAGCGGCATGCTTACTATCAACATATAGGTCTATATGCCTTTGCTAGGGAAACTTTGTTGCAGTTGACCAAACTAAAGCCGCATCCGCTTGAACTTGCCGAATCCCTCGAACAATTGCGTTGGTTAGGGCATGCTTGGGCGATTCAGACGGCAATCGGGGAGGAGGCAGGGATAGCAATCGATCGACCGGAGGATTTAGATCAACTACTTAGTTGGATAGAGGCGGCTGGAAGTTGAATTTGTAACATAAAAGGTTCATATTTACGGCTCAATTCAAAAACCCACTAATTTGGAAGCCACAGCTACAATACAAACCGGTCTTTTTTGGGTCTTTTCCATCCTCGGATTGGCTGGTGGAGTAGGACTCATCCTCAATCGAAGCGCGGTTTATTCTGCCTTGAGTCTTATTCTCAATTTTTTCAGTATCGCTGGACTTTATTTGTCGCTCGGAGCCGAGTTTTTGGCTGCGATCCAGATTTTGGTTTACGCTGGTGCGATCATGGTACTGTTTCTTTTTGTGATCATGCTTCTCAATATGGAAGATGAGCAAGGAGTGATGAAATTTGATTCGCGGCGAGGGATTGCTTTGATATTGGCCTTGGCCTTTATCGGTGAGATGGTATATGTTTTTAGGTCCTTTAGTGGATCCTCTGTTGGAGGAACATTTGAATTTGGCTCTGTAGAAGCGATTGGTCGCTCTATGATGACTGAGTATCTCTTTCCATTTGAGATGATCTCTGTAATTCTTTTGGCCGCATTGGTCGGCGCAATCGTCGTCGCCCGCAAACACACTTACACCAACTAGCAGACTTAGCGTTCTGCAAAGCAAAATAATATGGATTTTTTAACGCCAAACGCCTTTAGTTACCTGACCGTAAGCGCAGTGATGTTTGCGCTGGGGTCTATAGGGGTGTTGACCCGTCGTAATGGAATCATCGTCTTTATGTCGATAGAGCTGATGCTCAATGCGGTGAATCTGTCTTTAGTTACCTTCTCCAAGATGCACAATGGGCTCGAAGGGGTAGATGGCGCGGCTGGTTCGATGCTGGTGTTTTTTGTAATGTGTGTCGCCGCGGCCGAGGCCGTAGTTGGTTTGGCGATTATCATTGCCCTATTCCGCAACCGCCTGGATGTGGATATCAATAATGTGAACATCTTTAAGTGGTAAGAAGTAGATGGACCTATACAATCTGATTATCCTCCTCCCGCTGATTGGCTCTGGCCTGATTGGATTGACGGGATTCCTTAACGAAGGATTTCGCCGTCAGGAAAAACTGATTGGTGGACTTGCTACAATGATGGTAGCTACTCCCTTTGCCTTGATAGTAATGGCATTACTACAATTTAAAGGCGACGGACAACCAATTGACTTTACGCTGTTCTCTTGGATGGAGGCTGGCGATATCGCTGTCCACTTTTCTTATCGACTAGATCAATTGTCGCTGCTGATGATGTTGGTCGTAACGGGCGTCGGATCGTTGATCCACGTTTATTCGATTGGCTATATGCACGGCGATCCTGGTTACTATAAGTTTTTTGCCTATCTCAACTTGTTCATTTTCTCAATGAACAATCTGATCATGGGTGATAATATGGTGGTTACCTTCCTCGGTTGGGAAGGGGTGGGGGTTTGTTCCTACCTCCTAATCGGTTTTTGGTATACCGATATGGCGAAGTCGGCAGCTGCTCAAAAAGCCTTTGTCGCTAACAGAATTGGTGATTTTGCCATGATTTGTGCGATGATGTTGGTGTTTTACAACTTAGACACCTTCAATTATGTCGAGATCAACGAGGCTGCTACTTCAAGCGCCTTTAGCAGCACCACTGCTACTTGGATCGCGATCTTAGTCTTTATTGCGGCTACGGGTAAATCGGCTCAGATTCCCCTTTTTGTCTGGCTACCAGATGCGATGGCAGGTCCTACGCCGGTATCAGCCCTGATCCACGCCGCGACCATGGTAACCTCCGGTATCTACTTGATTACGCGTATCCATCCAGTATTCTTGGCTTCGCCTGAGGTAATGGTGGTGGTCGTTGTAGTAGCGGGTCTTACGGCCTTGATTGCTGCCTTGATCGCAATCGCTCAAAATGATATTAAAGGCGTACTCGCCTATTCAACGGTCTCTCAGCTTGGCTTTATGTTTATGGCTTTGGGGGCCGGTGCTTTTACTACCGCTATCTTCCACGTAATGACTCACGCCTTCTTCAAGGCTTGTCTATTCTTGGGTTCTGGTTCTGTGATCCATGCAATGGAACACATGCATACCGTAAAAGATCCACAGGATATCCGTACGATGGGTGGTCTCGGTAAATATATGCCTTCAACCAGAACCACTTTCTGGATTTCGACCTTGGCGATCTCGGGTATCCCAATTTTTTCAGGTTTCTTCTCTAAAGACGAAATCTTGAGTAGCCTCTTCTTTGCTGGGTATAGCAATTGGGTCTATTTCGTTGTCTGGGGAGTTGCAGTGGCGACTGCCGCGATGACTGCCTTCTATATGACTCGAGTTACCTTCTTGACCTTTAATGGTGAAGAACGCTTCCCAAGTGAGAAACACCCACATGAAAGCCCTCCTTTGATGACAATTCCTTTATGGATATTGGCTGGCTTTGCTACCGTTGGTGGATTCTTAGGTCTGACTCCATTGATTGGGCATCAATTGCATCTGCACGATTCTCATATCCTTAATGATACTTGGTTAGGAGCTGAAGGTGCTGCTAGTGCTGATGGTCTGATCCAAAATAGTCCCACGATGATTGAAAATATGCATCATCATGAGGCAATGGAGTGGTTCCTTATCCCATTTTCTATTCTTATTGCAGTAGGTATGGTTTACTTTGCCTATAGCTTCTATAAGCGCAATGGACTTGAAGGAGATAATAAGGTGCGTAACTTCTTTGGTGGAATGTACGAAGCGATGAAAGGCAAATTCTATATCGATGAGTTAT
>JBCAWW010000370.1:0-6017 GCA_038534415.1 Bacteroidota bacterium
GTGGCAGTTTGTGCCCTAATGTTGAGCTTGGTGTACAACAATTTTCAAGTAGACGAGATCTCGAAGGACCTTGCCTCTGCTGATGTGATGAAGGCCATGACCAATATCATGCTATTGACAGATGAAAACTTCATCATCAAAGAAGTCAATCCCGCGACAACTAAGGCCTTCCAGATTGGACGCAATCTTATCGTCGGCCTGCCCGTGCAGAAGATATTAGATGAATTGGATAATGAAGACTGGGAAAAGATCAAAGCCCAGATCAGTTCATTAGAGCCCGGCAAAGAAATCGTAAGAGAGATGCAGGTGCGTTTTCAACAGCGGCAAGTCGCCTTGATTTTGACGATTTCGCCAGCCCACCACTCCAATAGACGTAAAATTGGCTATGTGTTTTTGGGGACTGATATGACCCAGTTCAAACAGGTCGAATCAATGCTGATCGAGTATACTCAGCAGCTCGAACGAACCAACGAAGAACTCGAACGATTTGCCTATATCGCCTCCCATGACCTCAAAACGCCAATTCGTAACATAAGTGCTTTCTTATCTTTGATAGAACGCCGCCTCCCGCCTGATGGGGATCCTGAGCTAAAAGAATTTTTAGATTTTGCCGTCGAAAACAGCAAGCATGCCTATACTTTGATCCAAGATGTATTGGAGTATTCTCGTACTGCATCTTTGGAATTAAATATGGAGCAAATCTCCCTCAATTCATTATTTGAAGAGTTGAAAGGACATTTTGGCGAAGCCATCCGTAGTCGACAAGCCTTACTCAAATGGGACAATTTACCTGATGTAGCAGGAGACCGCTCTCAGCTCAAACAGCTATTTCAAAACCTGATCGAAAACGGCTTTAAATACAATGAGGCGAGCTATCCGGAGGTATATGCCCAAGCAAAATTTGAAAGCAATGATGTCATCCTCTCACTCAAAGACAATGGGATTGGTATCAGAAAAGAATATCAAGAACAAATCTTCGGCATGTTTACGCGCCTGCATACCCTAGAGGAATATCCCGGCACTGGGATCGGACTAGCGATTTGTGAAAAAATAGTCAAAGCGCATGATGGTGAGATTTGGTTGCAGTCAGAAGAAGGCAAGGGCACTACCTTTTTTATCAGATTACCCTTTGAAGTCCGGCTTCCCCGAACGAATCTCCTCCCCAGTAGTCAGCAAAAATCGATTGAAGGCCAAAAAATTAATGGGAATTAGCTACCTTTGCGAGCTAATTATTAACCCCTTACGCCAAACCGTATGATCTTATCTGATGCTAAAATCCTTGCTGAGATAGAAAAGAACAATATCGTGATCGAACCCTTTCGCAGGGATTGCCTCGGCAGTAACAGCT
Source organism: Bacteroidota bacterium (assembly GCA_038534415.1). Taxonomy (GTDB): domain Bacteria; phylum Bacteroidota; class Bacteroidia; order J057; family J057; genus JBCAWW01. Next base: position 1,349 of record JBCAWW010000370.1, read on the forward strand.
ATGATGTGCATTTAGGTAAATACCTCGCTGTGTATAAAGACCGTGAGATAGACGCTCGTAAGCACAATCAGATTGAAGAGATCGAAATGGGGGCTGAAGGCTATGTGTTGCAACCCAATATCTTATACTTAGGGGTTACCGAAGAATACACTGAATCGCACACCCACGTCCCCTTTCTGGAAGGTAAAAGTTCTATAGGCCGTTTGGGCATCCATATCCATGCTACTGCCGGTAAAGGAGACGTTGGCTTTTGCAATACTTGGACCCTAGAGATTACGGTCGTCCAGCCGGTGAAAGTCTATCCCGGTATGCCAGTCGGACAATTGATCTATTTTGAAGTTGATGGTGAGGTAATCAATGCCTATAACCGCAAGGAAAACGCTAAGTATGTCAAGCGTACTGATCGTCCCGTCGAATCCATGATGTGGAAAAATAAGTTTTAAGGAAAGTGCCTTTAGCTGCTTGTTTCTTGCTTCTTCTGCTTCGCAGAACGCTTGCATGAGACATCTCCTTTTCGCCGATCAGCCCCCTGCTCCCGATAAGAATGCGGGAGGCTTGGCGCCTAAAGTTTATCCCGTAGGCCCTTTTGAAGGGGCCACCAAAACGGAGGGGATGTTTCAATCATTTTCTGCTTCGCAGAACGCTCATTTTGCGCCCTCAGAAATAAGCGTTCTGCGAAGCAGTAATCTTCCTCCTAATCCTCTGGCTTGACAAAGTTATACCCTACCAATAGGCTATCCTGACTGTCATTGCCCGTTAGTTGGGTGAGCTTTTGATCCGTTTGCTCAAGCAGCAACATAAATTGATCATAGGAGACTTTCTTTTCGGTGTTCCAGATGCGTTCGATAAATACGGGTAGGCGTTTGCGGAGACTCGGAAACTCGACCAAGGCTGCTTGCTCCCAGGCACACATTTGGGCACCGATGACAAGATCCGATTGTTCGACTTGGATGGGTTTGAAAGAGGGAGCATTGGGCCACCAGTTTTCCCAGCGCCACATATTCCAATCATAAATCGTTTTGGGTTCCCACTTTTTTTGGTTGACCACATAAAGGGGTTTCCAGGAAGTATTGACGACGGTATAGCCATCTTTGATGAGCTGATCGGGTAGGTAGCGATTGGTTTCAAATTCAAAGACAATGAGGTCTTTCGGCATTTTGACTTGCCCCTCTGGGCCAAAGCCTTCCCAGACGCACATTTTTTTGCCATGACTTTTGACGATCTCATTCATGCGTACCAAAAAGTGGCGGTATAGTTCGTGTACATCCGTACCTAGTCCATGAGTGGCCATATATGCCTGGACATCAGGATCTTGATCTAGCTGATTGAAGATGGCCTCATCGCCGCCGATATGAAAGTAGGGACTAGTCTGAAAAATCTCCGCTAGTTCCCCAATGATCGAATCCAGTGCTGGATAAATCTCCTCGCGGCCCATATTGACGATCCAAGGGTTACTGGCCGTATCCTCAATAGCAAAGATTTCTGGATACATCTTGACAAAAGGGCTGGAGTGACCGGGTACTTCTAGCTCCGGAATGATGGCTATACCTCGTAGACTAGCATAAGCTTCCAGCTCTCTCAAGTCCTCAAAACTATAATGTCTATCAGGAGTCGAAAGCTTAGGAAAATGGGTAGAGGGTAGGGTGAAAGACTGATAGTCTGTAAAATGTAATTGGACGAAATTGCATTTATAAAATGCGGCTAGATCGATCAACTCTTTGACTTGGTCGAGATTGTGCCATTGACGAGCCAAATCGATCAGCAGTCCTCTAAAGCTAGCGTCAGGAAAGTCTCTCAGGCTGATTTGGGGAATGACAATCTTTTGGTCTAGGGTAGAGAGTAGCTGGAGTAAGGTGTTTTTGCCCGCGGCTACGGCAGCGTAGCTACCCCCGTGTATTTCGACACTTTGAGTAGTGCGTAAGGTGTATTCTTCGGGCCCTAAATTAGGCTCAAGGTGGAAGTTGATATCTGCGCCTACCTCTTGGCTCGTCGTGATCTCAATCCGCTTACCGGTCAGATGCTCTATTTCATTTTGAGCCAAGCCTAATAAAGGCTGTAGGCTGGGATCTGGCGAATAGAGCTTACTTTTATTAGACAAAACGATCGCGTTTGAGGACAGATCGATTTCCTTGGGTTGAGGGAGAATATGAATTAGAAACTTCCCCGCTATCGTTTCTGTGGTGCGGTCTTGGCAAGCAAGCAGACTGCTGGCCAGTATGGCAAAGAGTAGCAATTTTTTCATGCGATTGAGTAGTAGCTATGAATGCAGTATTAAGATAAAAGTATTTAGTAAAAAGCGCGCTGCGCATCCGCCTTCAATAGTCCTCAGGGCCGTTTTTGTCTTAGTCGGTAAAATGAAAAGAGCGCAATTAATTGCGCTCTTTTGTGATTTTTTATTCGTCTAAGGTCATCTTCCAAAATTTGCGGATATCCTCGAGACTCATCTCACTGGCGGGGGCTACGAGCCTAAAACCAACGAAAGGGGAATCTGTGTTCCACCAAAAGCTTTTGGGGATTTGTGGGTCTCTCATTTTCCAATCCATGCTGGAACGGATGCGATTAGCGGAGCGCATCTCCTCGGGATCGTCCTCAAAAGAGCCTCCTTTGACAGTACGCGGGTGCAGTCTGACCGGCTTGCGCCATGGATTAAGATGTGTACTATCACTGAGGCTTGCATAAAAATCCTCTTGGTACTGATCTAAGGTCCATTCGGCTACATTGCCATAGAGATCATAGAGCCCCCAAGGATTGGGTAATTTAGTACCGCACTCATGGAAGGTCTCATCGCTATTATCAAAGTACCAAGCATATTTGTCAAGCTCGGCAGGGTCGTCGCCAAAAAAGTAGTCGGTTTCGGTACCGGCTCTTGCAGCATATTCCCATTCTGCCTCAGTCGGTAAACGATAAAAGTTACCGGTTTTTTCGGTGAGCCATTTACAGTATTTGAGTGCGGCGTATTGGGTCATACTGCCTGCAGGGAAGCCATATTTGCCCATACCAAAGGTTGGGTCCTCATAAGGAGGGCTGGGGCGCGTAACGGCATCGGCAGTATATTCGCTACCGGGGGTACGAGTGGAGTCGCTATCACGATCTTTTTCGCGATAGATTTCATACTCATCAAAGCGAACCTCAAACTGGCCCATCCAAAAAGAGTCTACTTTTACAGTTTTTGGGGGCTGCTCATCTTCTTCTCCGCTTTCGCTTCCGATTTGATATTCCCCGCCGGGGATGAGCACCATTTTAAAAACGACATCAGTTCCGGGGATGCGTTCCTCGTAGGTGGTCCACTCCTCTTCACTATCCTGCGCCCAAGCGGCGAGGAAGCTCAATAGAAGCGTTAAGGTCAATACTAAATATCTCATTAGTCTTTCTTCAGGTTTAAGTTAAAGTCAATTACTACTTCATCGCCGGCTTCGATCGCTCCAAACATGGCGGTAGGTGGCTCCATGCCAAAGGTGGTCATTTTGAGCTTATGCTTGCCTTTGAGTAGGAGGCTGCGATTGTCGCCCATTGAGCCATTAAGGCTAAGGGTCACTTCTTGTTGTTGGCCGGCCATGCTTAGTATACCACTGATCTCCAACTCAAATGACTGAGCGTTCCCTGAAAGGATCCGCCCATTTTGCAGTTGGAAGATGATTTGAGGATTACTGCTTTCGTCAAAGGCTTCGAAGATATTGTCATTCATCGTTTCGCCTTTGCCGCCATCGATACTTTTGACGGGAATCGTTAGCGCAGCGGAAGTAACGCGACCATCGACTTTGACCCCTTTTCGAGAAAAAAAGTTGTCAGCAATTACGACTTTTAGATCCAACTCATTGACGACAGCAGTCCAGTCAGAGATATTGGAAGTGCCGCTTACGCTACAGCTGCTCCCTTCGGCTAAGCTATAATTTTGGGCATTGGCAGCTATGCTCCCAAAAAAGAGAGTGATACAAATAAATAGAGTCCTATACATTTTTTGAGGCTTATAGTTCGCGGATCCAGACATTGCGGAAACTTACCGGATTGCCGTGGTCCTGTAACATTAACGGCATTTTGCCATGAGCCTTGTATTCGGGCAGACCAATATAGACAGTTGGACCCTTAAGTTGGACATGATTCTGTACCAGAACGCCATTATGGATCACGGTGACGTATGCTGGATGGGCCAAACTACCGTCGTCATTAAAGCGTGGAGCCGTAAATATAATGTCATAGGACTGCCATTCACCGGGAGGGCGACAGGCGTTTGCCATAGGGATAGATTGTTTGTAGAGGCTGGCAGCTTGTCCGTTGGAGTAGGTTGGATTGTCATAGTTATCCAAGACTTGGACTTCGTAAGTACCCATCAAAAAGACACCCGAATTGCCACGGCCTTGACCATTGCCTTTGACTTCAGCGGGGCTTCTCCACTCGATGTGTAGCTGGCAGCTGCCAAATTCTTTTTTGGTCTTGATCCCGCCGGTGCCGCCTTTGACGGTCATTGCATCATCTGCAATTGTCCACTTGACTTCTCCGCCTTCTTGCTCTGTACTTTCCCAAGCTTCAAAATTGCTTCCATCAAAAAGTACGATGGCATCAGAAGGAGGTAAGTGACTCTGCTCGCCAGGGGTTACTACTGCCGGTACTGGTTCCCAGACCTCAGTTTCTTCTGGCTTCATCTTTTCGTTTTGAGCTTGTACACTGAAGG
>JBCAWW010000371.1:0-6016 GCA_038534415.1 Bacteroidota bacterium
ATGCATTACCTTTACTCGTTCGCTGTAACCTGTTCTTTTAGTCTTTTTCGCGCTTTTTTAATTTTCTTCTTGACGCTACTTAGCCTGCCAAGGATGCAGGCTCAAGCATTGGCCGGTGATGAACAGATTCACTTGGCTCAATATCAAAATGATCCCCTCTACCAAAGGCGAGCCGACGACCTAGAGGCTGCTACTTATCAGCAGCTTGTGCAAGCGCCCCAAAGCAATGCGCGTTCTGTGCTCACGATTCCGGTGGTGGTTCATATCATGCACCCACAGTCAAGCACCAATCCCGGCGATCCTGGACATCCTACCGATGTACAAATCGAGCAGGGAATCAATTGGCTCAATGCCGCTTTTCGCAATCAAGGCGATTTTGCTGGTGGACCCTTTTACTCCACCGCAGCCCAGTTGGGGATTCAGTCTGTAGATACTGAAATAGAATTTTGTTTGGCCAAACTCGCACCTGACGGTTCGGCTACTTCTGGTATTACCCGTACCGGCACTAGTTATTCCAATGTTGCTTTTAACCAAGTCGTTGCAGGCACCTTGACCGAAGACCAAATTTTGAAGACGCTAGCCTTTTGGGATTCAAGAGACTACCTCAATCTTTGGATTGTTAACTCCGTCTGCGAATTCAGCAATTTCAATTGTAATATCCCCGGCTATGCTTATCTACCAGGCGCACATGGCACCGCCCTAGATGGTGTGGTGCTAGAGGAACAATTTTTTGGGACCACTTCACAGAAAACAGCAGTGGGGGTCTACTATTTTGCGCGCTACCTCAATCTCTGGCGCACCAGCTACAAAGACCTTAATCGCCCTAAATGCGATAATGGCGATTGTACGGTGCGAGGCGATCGGGTTTGTGATACTCCGCCGGATTCGACTTTGGGGGGACCCGCAGTTTGCGGAACGCTAGAAAATAGCTGCGATTCAGATTCGGCGCATGCTGATCCCGTCTTGAATCCATTTTTTCAAAAGGATGTCTCAGACATTTATGAAAATTTCATGGATCAAGGGGGCGATGCTTCCTGCAAAAATACCTTTACCGAAGGCCAGAAGCTCCGTATGAGAGTGGCTTTGCAGACTACACGTCAATCTTTATTGGCGATGGATCGCTGTACAGAGCCCAAAATTTCTTTACGGATCGAAAAGTGGGAATCGCCCGAACCGATCAGCTGTGATCCTAATCCAAGCCCTCGACTTCATATTCGCAATACGGGTAGCTTAGAGGTGAGCAAATTTACTTTACAAATAGTCCTCGATGGACAGGTAGAGGATATTGATTGGCAGGGAAGTCTAGCCGCAGGCGATCTCATAATGATTGATCTAGCGACTCAGTCTCTTCAAGCGGGGACCTACAATTATAGCAGCGAATGGATTAGCATCAATGAATTAGCCCCTGATCCACAATATCACGAGAAAGGATTTTACCCCTTCTGGGTAGCCGATGGAAGCGTTCCGCCGGAGGACGAAAGTAAATGCCTCAATCTAGAAAATGGCAGCTTACCTCTTCGTTGGAAGGCAGCTTCGCTGAACGCTCCTATCGAGACTGAAGTGATAGATTTGACGAGCTGTGCCCAGTCTGAAACCAAAGCCTTACGCATTGTTAAGAGTGGAAACTCCCATGAAAACCAAACCAATTGGGTGATTGTGCCGGGGCCTGTGGTCGATCCTAGTTTGGCACCCATGCAGAAGCTAAGCTTTGATTGGGCGCATCATTTTGTAGATAGCCTTGGCAGTATGCAAGTCATGATACTTGCGCTACCCCTAGGGGATTGTAGCCAAGGTATCGATACGATCTGGCAAGCTGCAGATATGAATCTCAATACCTCCGTCAACCCTGTGCTGAGTCCAGACCTTACTTGGTTGCCGCAGGATTGCCAGGACTGGCAAACTCAGGAGGTGGATCTAAGTCCTTGGCTCCAAAGCAAACGCCAATTGGTCTTTGCTTTTGGCTTTAGTGATCGATATGTGATGCCAGCCTATATGGATAATATTTGTTGGGAAGGGCAAAGGACTTGTCCGGAAGGATTAGAAATCCCCCAAGCGGTAGGCAGCTATCAAGCGACTTATCTCTGCCAAGACACCGAAGGTTGGACGCACTTTGTCAAAGCCGCCGATATGGCTCCCGTTTCGAGCAAGGATCAGCTTCTGTTTTCGGTCTTAGTGCCTCAAGGAGCCGTGCTCAATCTGCCTGCAGAAGCCTTAAAACTGGTGATTACTGATTCTGCCTCCTACCAAATTGCTGCTCCATATGTTGAAAATAATACGGGCTTTCATGCCGCAGGTCGCTATGTAGCGCTATCGCAAGAATTGAGCTTTGACAGCTTAGATTTTGAGGCACGCTTTTACTTCGACGATGCCTTGCCCGAAGAAATGGCCCTAAACATGGGATTGGCTAGTCTAGACCCTGCCTTGATGGTAGCCTACACCACAGCCTTTGGGCTCGATGCAAGTCCCCAAAATGGACAATCGACCATTGATGCTTTGGCCTATAACGAATATCTACCTCAAGCCATAGATGCAAATAAGGGTTGGGTCTTGCAATCGCAGGGTGATTATTATAGTGCAGATGTAAAGCTCTCCCGCTTGTCATTTATGGGGATGGGGAGCGATGCTTTGGGCTATGGTTTTGGCGCGACGTATCCGCAGCCTCTCGATAGCTTTAGCGTCGAGCAAGTAGGTACTGCCCATGCGCTACATTGGGAGACGCAAAAAGAACTTTTGGCGGAGAGCTTTGAGATCTTGCATTCTGTCGATGGCGAATTTTTTAGCTCTATAGCGAGTATACCCGCCCAAGGCCTAGACTCCGTACTTTTTGACCCTAGTGCTTATCTCTATAAGCATGAAGGCCTCGAAGTGGGTAGCCACTATTATGCGGTCTTGATGCAGCATGCCAATGGCTATACCATTGCTTCGGATACTCTGACGGTAAGATATGACCTCAGCAAATTGGTCACTGCTTATCCTAATCCATTACAAGAACGTTTGACGATTGATCCCGCTTTTGAATGGACCGAATCATTGACGCTACAATTATTTGATAGCCGGCATATGGTCTTTTTGCATCGCGAATGGAACCAGCCCGGCGAAGAATTAAGTGTTGAATTGCCAAACATCCCACCAGGTATATACTTCTTCCAAGTTCAGTCAGGGGAGCTGAAAATTCAAGGTAAACTCCTCAAAACTCAATAAGCTTAGCCTCATTAACCTGTTACTATGTCTTCTGTCTTTACTTTCCTGTTGCGCAAAAGACTGTTCTTTTTGCTCGGAGTAGGTTGTATCCTACTCAATCTTCAATCGGTCAAAGCGACTCACCTCATGGGGGGAGATTTGACTTATCAATGTGTAGGTGGCAACACCTTTCAGTTTACGCTGACCCTTTATCGGGACTGTCGAGGCATACCGCTATCGACCAATAATCAGCGAATTGTGATGTTCTCTAATTCCTGCGGGATTCAAGAGAGCAATATCAATCTGAACTTCCAATCTTTTCAAGAGATCACTCCCATCTGCCCTGCTCAGCAGGCCAATAGTGCTTGTAATGGCGGGCCAGTACCAGGAGTAGAAGAGTATATTTTTACCGCTACGGTAACGCTTCCCCAGCAATGTACAGACTGGACCTTTTATTACGTCCGTTGTTGTCGCAATGGAGCGATTACCAATTTGGTCAACCCCAACGGGCAGAGAATCTATATTGAGGCTACGCTCAATAATGTGGCTGTTACTTGCAACAGCTCTCCCATTTTTACCAATAAGCCCGTACCCTTTCTCTGCGATGGTTCCCCATTTTTGTACAACAATGGTGCGATTGATCCAGATGGGGATTCTTTGGCTTTCATGCTGATTCCTCCTCGCAATAAGTCGAGCAATAATCCCCCTAATGATATCAATTTTAGCGGCAATTTCTCCCCGCCATATCCGCTGACGACGGCTCCAGCCAATGCCTTCAATTTTGACCAATTAAGTGGGCAGATGGACTTTACGCCTAGTGGCTTACAACAAGCAGTCGTTACCGTTTTGGTAAAAGAATACCGCAATGGAGTATTGATCGGAACAGTATTGCGAGACATTCAATTGGTCGTGATCAATTGTGCAAATCAAGCTCCTCAGCTAGATCCGCCTAGCAATATCACCGGTGGGACTCTCAACGGCAATACTTTCTCAGTTTGTGCCGGCAATACTTTGAGCTTTGACTTAGTGGCCAATGATCCCGATGTCGGCAATAGCCTCACCTTTGATAGTGATGTGTTGCAAGCGTTGGCCGGGGCAAGCTTTTCCCAGACCTTTGGCAATCCCAACACTGCGAGTATCAGCTGGCCTACAACCGTCAATGATACGGGTACTTACTTCATCTCCTTCTTATTGTATGATGATGGGTGTCCCTTGATCGCGAGTCAGGTGGTGGGCTTCAATATTATCGTTGGAGCTGGGGAGATATATCCGCCTCAAAACAATTATATCTGTCCTTCGACTACTAATAATTTGCCTTTGCAAAGCAGTATCCCCAATACGGGTGCAGGAGTTTATCAATGGTCTCCGGCAAACGGTCTTAGCAATCCCAATATTGCTAATCCTGTGGCGACCTTGCCGCCTTCGGCGACAGCGACATATTATGTTACCTACACTGGAGGAGTCTGCCCTGCGATTGAAGAGGTCAATATTTTGCCTTCTGGCCTTGTCTCAGCACCCGATACGGTACAGATTTGTGAAGGAGATTCAGCGGCTCTGACGGCATCTTTTCAGCAGTTTGGAGCCAACAATCCCTTTACTTACACTTGGGACCCACCCTTGGGCTTGAGCAATGCAGCAATCGGTAATCCTATGGCTTCACCCGCCAATACTACCACTTATACCGTAACGGCTTCTACGATCAATTGTGCTTTTGCGGCTGATGTCGTAGTCGAGGTAATTCCGTTGCCAGATTTGACCAATATTCCTTCGGATTCCATTTGTCAAAATGACTCGATCCAACTGTTCCCCGCAGGGAATAATCTACAAGGAGCTACCTACTCTTGGTCGCCAGTGGTCGGGATCAGCAATCCCAACCTGTTTAGTCCCAATGTTTCACCCAACAATACTCAAGTCTATACACTCACTGCCACAAATCAATGTGGTTCGGATACAGAGACGGCGACTGTTACAGTCTTTGATCCTTTTAGCGTTTCTCTCAACGCCCAAGATGTAAATTGCAATGGGGGTAATGATGGAGCGATCACGGCCATTGTCAACGGAGGCAATGGCAATCCGCAATATCTATGGACACCAGGTGGTGCGACGACAAGCGCTATCAGCAATCTTCCAGTGGGAACCTATTCGGTCAATTTAAGCGATGCGGCGGGCTGTGATGCTAGTGCCAGTGTTACTTTGAGCGAACCACCAGCTCTGATGGGCATGGTCACCAATTCAAATAATATCGATTGCTTTGGTGCTAATACAGGGAGTTTTTCTTTGGGCGCCTCCGGCGGAACGCCACCTTATAAATTCTCTGTGAATGCTGGCCCCTTCCAATCAAACATCAATTATAATAATACCCCTCCCGGTACTTATACTTTGAGAGTGCAAGATGCCAACTTCTGCGAAGAGATTTTTGGCCCTGTAAACATAAGCCAACCCAACTCTGCCGTGGCTATCAACTTAGTGAGTACGATCCCCGCAGGCTGTAACGGAGTATTGGGGGAGATTGTCGTCAATGCTAGCGGAGGCACACCGCCTTATCAGTTTACCCTCAATGGGGGAGCTCCTCAGCCCGGGACATTGTTTGGGTCTCTGACTTCAGGGACTTACATCCTTGGAGTAATGGATGCCAATGGTTGTGTAGACGATATATCTGTAGACATCTTTTCGATCACAGATCCTGTAATTGTTTTAGATTCTATAGGACCTGTGAGTTGCTCTGGTGATAGCGATGGATTGATCAGAGTTAGCAATTCTGGGGGAGTTGGTCCCTATGTAGTGGCGATTGATGGCGGTCCATTGGCTAGCGATACTTTGTTTACAGGCTTGACTG
>JBCAWW010000372.1:0-6001 GCA_038534415.1 Bacteroidota bacterium
CTTGGCAAGATCGAGCTGGTTGGCTGCGATGATGCTATCTACATTATCGGCGAGCAGCTTGGCAAGATGAGTGATAGCAATCCCAAAAAGGATCGTTTGCTCCTCAACGCTGAGCGTATCCAAGGCTTAGTCGAGAGTGTACATGCCATCGCTAAGCTTACAGATCCGAGCGGCAAACTATTGAGCGAAAAGACCCTCAAAAACGGCTTGCTGGTTCAAAAAATGAGCGTTCCCCTAGGGGTCGTCGGCATTATTTATGAAGCCCGCCCCAATGTCACGATCGATGTAGCGGCCCTCTGTCTTCGCTCTGGCAATGGCGTAGTATTGCGGGGAGGCTCTGCCGCTCACAACACCAATATTGCCCTCGTCAAATTGATCCATCAAGCGATGAAAGCCCATGGATTGCCCAAGGCTTGTTTGGCTTTATTACCGACAGAGCGAGCTTATGTCGATATTCTGCTCACCGCAGAACGCTACGTCGATATTATCATCCCGAGAGGTTCGCAATCCCTGATTGATATGGTAAGGCAAAAAGCGACTGTCCCTACCATCGAGACTGGGGCGGGGGTATGCCATACCTATGTGAGCCAAAATGCAGACCTAAACAAAGCCGCCAATATCATCGTCAACGCCAAAACTTCGCGACCCTCCGTTTGCAATGCATTGGATACGATTTTGGTAGATGAGGCCGTCTCCGCCGAACTCTTACCTCTATTGACCGCTGGCTTGGCAGCATTTGCGGTAGAAGCGTTCGCCGATGAGGCGTCCTACCAAATCCTAAAAAAAGCAGGCTACCCTCACCTAAAGGAAGCCCAAGAAGATGACTTTGGGCGGGAATTCCTGTCATATAAATGCTCCATCAAATGCGTGAAGGACATAGAGGAAGCCTTGGATCATATCGCAACTTATTCGTCTCGACACTCTGAGGCCATCGTTTCGGAGGATATCGCAGAGTGCGAACGTTTTTTATCAGCGGTAGATGCCGCGGCGGTTTACACCAATGCTTCGACCCGCTTCACCGATGGAGGCGTATTTGGATTAGGCGCAGAAATAGGCATTTCGACCCAAAAGCTTCATGCTCGGGGCCCTTTTGCGCTTGAAAAACTAGTAACCGAAAAATGGATTGTAAGGGGTGAGGGACAGATTCGCTAAGCAAGCCTTTGCCTAAACGGTCAATTGACTGTAAATTGACACCCAAACTCACACTTATCACATGGCAGGATCAAAGAAAGGACCTATCTACGCCGCAATGGCCGCCAACACAGGCATTGCGATTGCCAAGTTTATTGGAGCAAGCATTAGTGGTAGCTCCGCAATGTTGGCTGAGGGTATTCACTCTCTGGTAGACACTGGCAATGGCTTATTGCTACTCTTAGGTATCTCACGCAGTAAAAAGCCAGCGGACAAAAAGCATCCTTTTGGCCGAGGCAAAGAAATTTACTTTTGGAGTCTCATTGTAGCCATCTTGATCTTTGCATTGGGTGGGGGCATGTCCTTTTATGAAGGGATAGAGCATATCCGTCATCCCAAGGAGATGGGAGATCCAACGCTCAACTATATCATTCTTGGTTTGGCAATCGTATTTGAAGGAGCCGCCTTAGTATTTGCGGTTAGGAGTTTCAATGATGCCCGCCGTCGCCGCGGAAGACGCAATTTTTGGACCGCGATCCAACAGAGTAAAGACCCCGCCTCTTTTGCCGTAATTTTTGAAGATACAGCCGCTTTGGTCGGTCTCTTGATCGCCCTTGGAGGGATTTTTCTTTCGCAGACCCTTAATCAGCCGATTTGGGATGGCATTGCCTCCGTTTTGATTGGCTTATTGTTGGCGGGTATTGCCATCTTTCTTACGATAGAAACCAAAGCTTTGCTCATCGGTGAAGCCGCCTTTCCAGAGGTAAGAGAATCTATTGCAGAAATTGTTGATGGAGATGATGCCGTCAACAATATCAATCCTCCGATGACCATGCACATGGGGCCAGACGATATCCTGCTAGCCTTGGATGTAGAGTTTAAGGATGAACTTTCGGCAGATGATATCGAAGCCGCTATCCAACGAATCGAAAAAGCATTGAAAGAGAAACACCCCCAGATAAAGAGAATCTTTATCGAGGCGCGTTCCCTTGCCAATGCTGTTGGCCAGCTCTCTGGAGGAGCCAGCTAAAGCTTAACGTTTTTGTAGCTTAAAAGTCTGCTTATGTTGCCCGTCTCCAAGACTGAGGTAGTAATAGCCTGCAGCCCAGTTTTCAGTATCTACACTGACTTCTCCTTCCGCAGGGAGGGAATGAGTCTGGTAAATTGAAACGCCCAAGCCGTTGACGATACGCAGATTTACTTTCTGATTGTAAGGATTGTGATATTGGATATTGAGGTATTTGCCAAATGGATTGGGATACCCTTGTACAAAGACTGCTAAAGCCTCTTCCTTTAAGCTGAGAGAAACCACATCGCTGTACTGAGTGCGGCCATCATCTAGTATTAGTTTGACCCGATAATAGACGGTTTGGAGAGGCAGGTTTGCGATCCCAAGATCCACAGCGCGGTATTCGGTTTGGTCGATTTGCAATTCATGCGTTTGGACTTTTCCGAAGCTATTCCCATCCAGGGAACGCTCAATCTCAAAGCGTCCCGCTAGTTCAGCCGAGGAGAGCAGCCAGATTAATTGGGCGTCATTTCCACTTTTTTGCACATCAAAGCTGAAGCTCCTGATTCGATTTTCGACTGTATTGGTAATCAAGAACTCGCTGTAGTCAAATTGGATTGCCGCCCGGTTTTGAATCAGGGAGCCGTGATCGCTATCGGCATGGGGCAAAATTTGATACCGGATAAAGCCATGACTCTCGGGCTCATTGCTATTGCTGTCGGCCAAGAAAATGTAGTCAAACACAAAGCGTAATACGCCTTCTTCACTGACGGACATTTCGTACTCATGGCTGACTTCTACAATCTGTAAACTAGCCCAATCTAAATGCTGGGAAAGCGTATCTAAGATTAGTACGCGCTGCGCCGCAGCTGTACCCACATTTTGAAAGCGTATGGTATAGCTCAGCGAGTCAGTCGCCGCTACATCTCCTTCAGGGGTAACTAAGATGTCGTTGGGATCTACAGCCCCTACCACCGTATTATAATCATGGACCGTATTGTCGCTAAAGTCCATATCCAAAGTACTGCTACCTATACTGGCGAAGGTTAGGGTATTCTTGCCCATCAAGGCGGTAGCCGAAACTGAGTCTGTTACAAAAATCGTTTGTCCTTCAAAAGCAGGAATGGAATCCATCTGCCAGAAATAAGTAACCGTAAGTCCATTGTCGTGGAGACTATCCCAAGGCTGCGTTGCGCTCAGCGGAATGATGTCTTTATCAAACTCAACCGACAGGCTCGTAGGGCCCGCAGCAATGGTACTCATATTGAAATAGGTCAAGGCATATGAATTGCGGAAGCCTCGGCGCAAAGCGGTACTAGAGATTGACAAATTGAGGTCTGCAAGCGTACTACCGCCTTGATTAGGAAACTCTAAGCCCAAACCACCGGGATTGGCAAAACTGCCGCCACCGCCACCATTGCTGATGGTATCACTGCTAATCTGGACATTTATGCTCGGCACGCAAGGCGCGTTCCATGCACCACTCGTATCTTGCACGATGGTACTGCTTCCTTGCGTGCGATAGAAGGAAAAGCGACCATCTTTATCAGTAGCGAGGGCCTTACCGTCTGGGAGTACCTTCAAAGCTAAGTTTGCGATTAAGCGTTCGCCGAAGTCGTACTGACAATTGTTATTGGCATCTACGTATGCCGTACCATATACTTCCTGCCCAGTGGGCTCTAAGATCGTCTGATAATCGTCTACGCTTTGCGGGCCCAGCGACTGAACGTTGCCCGAAGGCCAAATAATCCGCACAGAATCAATTTGTACAGCGTCTCCTAAACCAAAGTGGGCATATAGAGAGTTTTGAGCGCTGACCCCACCCGTTTGGCTAGAGATTTCACGCATCTGCCAGACACTCTGACCGTAGATGTTGGCCTTGCAAAATATCTTGGCTCCGATGGCACTTTTATTGGATTGGGTACCTTCTAATTTGAAGTACTTCCAACGGAAATAAGAGCCCTTCTCATTTTTATACAGCTTATTGGCCTGATACTGATTATTACCTACAAAAAGGTCAATATCTCCGTCCTTGTCATAGTCAGCAAAGCTGGCCGTAGCGCTATTGGCAAGAATGGTATTGACGACAGAATTGTATTGGACACTAAAAGTCCCGTCCCCTTCATTGAGGTAGAGGCGATTGGGGTTGCCATTGTCATTGACGACAAATAGGTCCAAGTCGCCATCATTATCCACATCTCCCCAACTCGAGCCAAATGAATGCCCGGGCTCATTGACAACTATCGAGCTAGTGTCTTTGGCAAAAGTGCCGTCGCCATTATTGATGTAAAAGAAGTTTTTCTGGTTGGAGGCATTGGAAACATAGAGATCGAGGTCCCCATCATTGTCGTAGTCTGCCCAGCTAGCCCCTAATGAATTGCCGCCATCATTGACGATGTCGCCAGTAAGGATTCTCTCAAAATGACCATTGCCTTTATTGCGGTAGAGGGTATTGTTGGCATCCCGCGCTTGCGGAACGAACAAATCTATCAAGCCATCACCATTATAATCTCCCCAAGCTCCGCTCATGGTAGATTTTGCCTCCATGCTGATAGGCGTTTGATTGACCTGAGTGAAGGTACCATCTCCTTCGTTGTGATAGAGGAGGTTGAATTTGGTAGGCATAAAATCGGCCACAAAGAGGTCCAAAAAGCCATCATTGTCATAGTCTGCCCAAGCGGCAGAATGACAATAACCACTATAATTGGAAAGATCTCCAGCGCTTACTTTGGTAAAGTTGCCTCCTCCGTCGTTGCGATAGAGATGATTGACGGCTCTTACATTATTGGCGGCAAATAAATCTAGATCACCATCATTGTCATAGTCCCCCCAGCTAACCCCTACATTAGAGCCACCATCGGTGGTGATAGGTTGAGCCGAGACCTTAGAGAAGGTGCCATCTTGATTATTGTGGTACAAATAGCTCGACCACCAGTGGGCATACTCGGTTACGAGCAAATCTTCCCAACCATCGCCATCATAGTCTCCCCAAGCAGCACCCCAAGTGGAGCGAGCATCTACATCCAAGCCGGTATTAGTAGGCTCAGTAAAAAATTCATCCTGCACGCAGGCATTAGAGGAAGCCTGGCAATCTGGATCATCACAATCTATCAAACCATCACCATCTTCATCGATACCATTGCTACAATTTGACTCTGGTACCGAAACGATAGCAGTCACCCCAATCGAAGTCATCGGATTGGCGGTTACATAAAAGATGGCATCATTAAAGTCATTGTCACAGCCACTATTATCACGAAGGATATCCTCAAAGGCCAAAATCATCAACTGGGTTTGAGAATCATATAAAAGCACATTGTGCTCTCTTAGGCTACTATCTTTTTCAGGATTGTAATCTGGATTAGAATATAGGGTCCAATTGCCTTCGGTAACGCTGCCATTTTTCCAGCCATTGGCCATGAGGACCCAACCGATTCCTTGTCCCGCTTGAAAAGTACCTAGCTTGACTTTATGTCCCGCTTCAAGTTCGCCTCCGCTGTATTTGGCAGAGACATTGGGAAAGATGATCGTAATATCTTCCTTAGCCGGTGGGCTCGTAGGAGGTGATAGCGTATCGTATACATAAAAGCCTAATACATTTTTATAGCCCGCGCCTTCCGCTACGAAAGTAACCCAGACCTCTGCATTATCTTTGAGTTTGATATCTCGATCATAATGACGCTCCAAATATTTTGGATTGTATTGAGGAACTGGAGCGCGCTCAGGCAAAGCCTTATGCACCATGTCCAAAAACGCATTGGAAATAGAATCCCTGCCCGCGAGATAATTAGGTAGGCCTTGAGAATTGTAAGTGCCTAAATAATGGTAGCCTACATGTACAGGCAAAAAGCTTGGATCACA
>JBCAWW010000373.1:0-5987 GCA_038534415.1 Bacteroidota bacterium
ATGGCTGTGTAGACTCTGTCGATGTATTTGTCCAAGCGCTATCCATAGGCGGCAATCTCATCCTTTGTCCCCAAAACGACCCTATTTGGCTCGGTACCGCCAATCCGCCCGGCGGCTATTGGTCGGGCTTGGGTGTGATCGACTCTATCGGAGGTATATATGATCCCTCCTTTAGCACGGCTGATATCAATGATGTGGTTACCTACACCCGAGGAGAATGTTATGCCAGTCGTAATGTGCTGATTCGAGTGACTAATGTAGATATTGATACGATATGGTTGTGTGGGACCGATGCGCCAATCGAATTGGATTGGGATCGCACCCGCCGCACGCCTTACAATGGTCTTTGGCAGGGCAATGGGGTCACAGTACCTAATTTTCCCGGTACCTTTGATCCAAAACTAGCCGGTCCGGGAGATCATACCCTCACCTACTCCGCCAATGGCTGTGTGGATACCCTTACGATTAGGATTCGTCCCAATACCATCCTCACTGATACGACCGTTTGTGAGCTTTCGGATCCGATTTTGATCCGCACTTCGGCTCCGGGAGGTTATTGGTCGGGGCCCGGTCTGATCGATGATCGAGCGGGGATTTTTGATCCCCAGATTATGGGTTTAGGCACACACTATGTCTACTACCAAAGCCCCCAGGCTTGTATCGATAGTATGCCGGTGCGAATAGAACCTTTAGGTACCGCTGCTCTGCTCGATTTTGGCAAAGACTTTTGCTATCAGGATACGATGATTGCGCTGCAAGGCATCCCCCGTGGTGGTGTATTTAGTGGTCTGGGCGTGGTGGATAGTTTTTTCAATCCAGCAGTAGCAGGCGCTGGTACACATCGGATCGAGTATAGCCTAGGTACAGGCGGCTGCGCAATCACAGATTGGCAGCAAGTCAACATAGGGGAACCTATCGTCTTAGAAGACAGTATTTTGATTGATACTCTCTGTTTCAATAGCTATTTGATCTTAGATGCGCGCAATAGTGGGGGCACCGGCCCTTTTAGGCAATATCATTGGACACCGGGCGGTAGTCGTTCGGATACATTGTTGGTGCATCCAGAGCGTACGACCACCTTTTATGTAGAGGTCAGTGATGGTTGTTCGGACCCCGCAGTCGGGGAACGCACCGTCCATATCAAAGATTCGCTGGCCATCAGTTTTGAAGTCAGTCCTCCCCAATGTGCGGGCGAAGCAGGTTTTGCCATCGCTAATGTATATCCACCGGGCTTTTATGCCTATGAGTGGAATGTGGTCCCGATCCAATATACGGATACCTTATTCGCGCCAACTCATTACAACTATAAAGTCAAGGTTACTGATCTCGTCAACGGTTGTGAAAACACAGCTCGTACAGAAATCCCTAACTCTCCGCTGGTGCGCGCCAAC
The DNA here is from genome assembly GCA_038534415.1 of Bacteroidota bacterium. Taxonomy (GTDB): domain Bacteria; phylum Bacteroidota; class Bacteroidia; order J057; family J057; genus JBCAWW01. The sequence continues at coordinate 1,392 of JBCAWW010000373.1, forward strand.
TTCCTCCCCAATCCCAATGAGGAATGCGTCAGTACCGCCAATGCAATCGTAGAGTTTTTGGATGTCAGCCGAGGGGGCGTCCGAGGGTGGTGGTATTTTGGGGATGGCGACTCGACCGAATATAGTCCCGGAGTCAATCCCAAGCATATTTATGCCGATGCCGGTCAATATCGAGTCAGCTTATTTATCGAAAATGAGTCCGCTTGCCCGGATAGTTTTTCGTCCGTGGTCTGCATTGTGCCCGAAAAGCCACAAGTCCATATACCCAATGCTTTTTCGCCCAATGGCGACCAATTCAATGATGTATTTGCCGTCAAAGGCGTAGGCATCCTCTCCTACCAGATCCGCATTTATAATCGTTGGGGCAAGCTTGTCTTTGAGTCGCGTGATCCCGGCGCCGTTTGGGATGGCACTTGGCAAGGCAAGCCCGCACCTCAAGGGGTCTACGCCTATTTTGTCGATGGCTGGTACCGCAGCGACAATCCCAAAATTGATTATGGGCCGACGCTTCTCAAGGAGCGAGGATCGATTACGCTTTTTAGGTGATACTGCTGCGCAGAACGCTTGTCTCTTACCCACGCGACAAGGCAGTGCCTTGTCGCCACCCAAACCCTCCCCAATAATCATTTCGATTGAGCGCAGCGACGAGAAATCTCCTTGACTGAAAAACGTATTTACAATTTTCTGATAGGAGATTTCTCGTCGGCCTGCTGGGCCTCTGTCGAAATGAAAGTGGGGGGATTCAAAATTTACAATACAAAAACGTAGCGACACAATCCCGAAAGCTTTCGCGGATGTGTCGCCATATATCGATTCAAAACCAATGGATTCGATCTAAGCGTTCCGCGAAGCGGTAACAAAAAACTACTTGGCTAAACCGGAAGCAGACTTTTCGAGTCCCCAGAGGGCAACTCCGCCAATCACTGCACAAGCGATGGCGATCAGCGTATTGGTATCGGCAAAGTCTGGCATATACCATTCGAAGCCGCTGACGATTTCTTTGCCACGCTTGAGGATGATTTCACCCGAATCGTCGCGAAGGGGTATTTCGTTTTTCCAGGGCCAGATGATGGCCAATGAACCGAGGATAAATCCGGTCATAGAAGCGATGGTAACATCGCGATAGCGTTCAAATACCCAGGCGAGAACCCGAGAAAAGGCTAAAAGTCCCCCTACTGCGCCGATAGCGACGGGGATCAAAATCTTGAGGTTGAACTCACTGACGGCGTCGAGCATGATCAGTTTATAATTGCCCATGATGATGAGGACAAATGAGCCCGAAAGGCCCGGCAATATCATGCTACACATCGCCACGACTCCGCAAATCAGGAGATACCAGATGGCTTCGTTCTCCGATGCAGGAGTTAAAAGCGCTATACTCACCGCCACGCCAAGGCCTATAAATAAGGCAATGATAGGAGCGGCGGACCATTTGCTCACGGTGCGTCCGACCGAGAAGATCGACATGATGATCAGACCAAAGAAGAAGGCCATCAACCAGACGGCATAAACTTCGTTTTCCATCATGAATTTGAACAGCTTGGCCAGCGAAACCAAACTCACGCCCACACCCGAAAAAATCAGCGTCAAGAAGGTGCCGTCAATATGCTCCCAAAAGTCTTTGAGTTTGCCTTTGAGCAAGAGTTGGATCGCGCCCATATCTATCGATTTGACCGCTTTGATCAATCGTTCGTAGATACCGGTGATAAGAGCAATCGTACCTCCCGATACACCGGGAATCACATTGGCGGCTCCCATAGCCAAACCATTGAGAAAAAGTGAGATATATTGACGCATGCCGCAAAGCTAGAAAAAATCCCAAAACCCACCCGCTTATTACAGATAGACTTTGGGATATACATTATCAAAGGCTCAAAATGCCGCCTAGACGGTCATAATTTCCTTTTCTTTTATTTTCAAAATTTCTTCAACCTTGCTGTTGAACTTGTTGGTCAGGTCCTGCACACTATTTTCACCGTCTTTGACCATATCCTCTGAAGTACCTCCGTCCTTGAGTTTTTTCAGACTGTTGTTGGCATTCTGACGCGTACTACGAATCGAGATGCGGGTATTTTCCCCAACGCTTTTGGCTTGCTTGACCAAGTCCTTACGACGTTCCTCTGTCAAGGCAGGAATCGGCACACGTACCATATCACCATCGCTACCAGGATTGAGGCCAAGGTTGGCATCACGAATCGCTTTTTCGATGATCGGAATCATATTTTTTTCCCAAGGGGTAACGGTCAACATACGAGCATCTGCAGCGGAAACATTAGCCACTTGAGAAACCGGTACGATTGAACCATAATAATCAACTTTTACTCCCTCCAACATCGAAGGAGAAGCTTTGCCGGCACGGATTTTTTGCAATTCTGAAACCAAATGCTCGATGGAGCCTTCCATGCCAATTTCGGCTTCATCTATCACAGATTGTACGCTATCTTCCATTTCTTTTTTAGACTTAAGGTACTGAGTAATAAGTATAGAGTAGGTCGAAGATTAAGAATACTAGCTGCTCTAGTTACTTTTTAGCTCTCACTACTAAGTACTTTCTACTCTCTACTTTTTGAGGCCTGAATTTAGCAGAATCTGCCTAATTATCCCAATTGTCCAACTTTTCGCGTACGATTTGGTTGACCGCCTTGGGATCTCCTTTGCCTTGGAGCTTGCGCATCATCTGCCCGACAAAAAAGCCCATCAGCTTTTTCTTGCCGCCTCTATATAGAGACACCTCTTTGGGGTGCTGGGTCATGATTTCCTCCATATATTTTTCCAACTCTCCACTATCGTTGTTGATGATGAGGTTGAGTTTTTCTGCTATTCGCAGAACGTTTGCCTCTGGATCTGCGACAAAAGCCTTGAACAAAGGTCCCGTAGCTGCTTGGCGGTTTACCTTCCCCTCTTGCATCAATTTGATAAGGTCTAAGAGTTGCGCGGGGCGCAAAGGAAAATCCGTGATCTCGAGCTGCTGCTCATTGAGATAGGAGCGAATCGGTCCCATAAACCAATTGGCCGCAAGGCGAGGATCTGTCGTTGCCCGATGGAGGGCCTCAAAATAATCAGAGTCAGCACGTTGCTCGACCAGAGACCAGGCTTCGTTTTCGGAGATGCCGTACTCCTTATGGTAGCGATCAAAACGCACTAGGGGTAGTTCTGGTATTTCTTGCGCGATGGCGTCAATCTCCTCCTGCTTAATTTGTACTGGCAACAAATCTGGCTCCGGGAAGTAGCGATAATCATCAGCACTTTCTTTGTCGCGCAACGAAAGACTGCGTTCGTTTTCGACATCCCAGGTTCTCGTCTCCTGGATCACCGTCCCACCAGATTCGATGAGTTTGATCTGGCGTTGTATCTCATAGACCACCGCTTTTTCGAGATAGGACATGGAGTTCATGTTTTTAATTTCGGCGCGGGTGCCATATTCTTTGGCATCTTTGAGCATGACCGAAACATTGGCATCGCAGCGGAGATTGCCTTTTTCCATATCGCCATCCCCTACTCCTAGGTAGCGCACGAGCCTACGGATCTCAGCCATGAAGGCAGCGGCCTCCTCCGGAGAACGCAAATCCGGCTCTGTTACCAGTTCGATCAAGCCTACGCCAGCGCGATTGAGATCGATAAAAGATTCTTGGGGGCTTTGGTCGTGGACAGACTTACCGGCATCTTCTTCGAGGTGTAGGTGATGGATTTTGATGGTATGATAGTCTCCTTTGGCGGTGCGGATGCGTAGGTTGCCTCCTTTACAGATGGGCTCCCGGTCTTGGGACATCTGATAACCTTTGGGCAGATCGGGATAGAAATAATTTTTGCGATCGAAGTAGGTGTGAGTATTGATTTCAGCGCCCACGGCCAAGCCGAGCTTGACGGCAAACTCGATGCAGCGCTTATTGAGCGAGGGCAAAGCCCCGGGATGCGCAAAGGTGATCGGCGAGAGATGCGTATTGGGTTCACTCCCAAAAGCAAAGTCTTCGATAGCAAACAATTTGCTATCACTCGCCAATTGGATATGTACTTCCAGCCCGATGACCGGCTGATATTTGTCTCTGATGGCAGCTTCCAACATAGGAGAAGTCAATTGCTATAAATACAAAAGGAGAATGTAAAAGTACGGAGCAAGCTCCGATTTACATTCTCCCTTTGCTGTCAATATTGTATAAAGTAAGAAGTATTAGGTAGAGCGTATTAAGTACAAAAAATGATGATAGAAGTCTTGGTACTTGATACTTACTACTCAATACTCATTAGATGCTTACAAATGCATCCATGCTTTCTTTTCGAGAAGCGTTTCTTCTGTTTCTTCGTTATCCGGGTCAGGCACACAGCAATCTACAGGGCAAACTGCGGCGCATTGAGGTTCTTCATGAAACCCCATACACTCGGTACACTTTTGAGTAACGATATAATAAACGTCGTCAGAGACGGCTTCGTGTTCTTCATCTGCATCCACTTCTGATCCACTTGGAGCAGAAAGCGATCCACTTAAATCAGTTCCGTCAGAAAACTTCCAGCTGACGCCTGGTTCATAAATAGCATTATTTGGGCATTCCGGTTCACATGCGCCGCAGTTAATGCATTCATCAGTTATCATTATAGCCA
>JBCAWW010000374.1:0-5967 GCA_038534415.1 Bacteroidota bacterium
CCATATGACCAGATAGCTCTATATGCAGCGCTATATCCTTGGTCTTGACGTAGTTGTTTTCGATAATATGTCCACCATGACAGCCGTCAAACCAAATCCCTTTGCTATCCAAGATTGTACAGTTGCGGATGTAGATTCCCGCACAATTGGGGATGATTTTGATCGAACCTGCGTGGTCGTTGACATCTGCCTTGGCGGCATTATTGGCCCAGCTGCAATCCTCAAAAGTAATGTTCATAAGATTGCGAGGGTTCTTGTCCAATTCGCCACCGTAGACGTAAGTTCCTAGGACCTCGTTTTCCTCAAAGCGGCAGTTTTGGAAATGTACATTTTCGCCTGCGATACCCGCTCCATTTTGTGATTGGCAAAATAGCACGTTTTCAAAGCGACTGGGTTCGACGGAGCTTTGTTTGATATCGACCCCATACTTTTGGGCAGAGATACTCAAATCTTTGATCAAAAAATTGCCTTTGCGAATCTCCAATCCGATCTCCCCCTTTGATTGAATGACGGTTTTTTCAGGCCCTTGCCCGATGAGGGTGAGCGCTTTGTCTAAGACGATTTTAGCATCGATGATAAATGTGCCGGCGGCTAGTCTGAGCGTTGCGCCTTCTTCGGCGGCGGCGACTGCTTGCTCCCAGCCCTGGGGCTTGAGCAGTTTTTGAGACAGACCCAATGTCGGCAGAAGGAGCAAAATCAGAAGAATGACTAAACGAGAATTCATGTGGGGGTGCTTTCGAAATCGTGATCAAATATTGTATTTACGATTGTTATGATCGTATCTTCTCGAAGGGGCTCGGTATAGCTAAGCGGAGAGATAACCGCTAGGCTACCTTTACTCTCCCACTAAAATCAAGCCATAAAACCGCTAGGCGCTTTTGGCGCTTAGGCGATCATCCCATTTATATGTCTCAAGATCCGACAGAAGTTTCGCTGCCTCGATCATTGCGCCTTTTTGATTTGGTCTTGCTGACAGTCATATCGGTGGTCAATGTGAGCTCCATCGCCAATAGTGCCCAGTTTGGTATGGGGAGTTTGCTCCTTTGGTTAGTGGCTTTGTTATTGTTTTTGCTGCCGAGTAGCCTGAGTGTGATCGAACTCAATTCTCGAATTCCGGGCGAGGGAGGGATCTATTTATGGACACGCGAAGCCTTAGGCGATGGTCATGCTTTTGTGGTAGGCTGGTGCTATTGGTTGTGCAATATTGTCTGGTTTCCCACTATGCTGATTACCGTCGCTACCTTCTTTTTGTACATCGGGGGGGATACTTGGATGGGCATACAAGATGAGCCTTTTTATCAAGCCGTTTTTTGTTTGGGACTTTTGTGGGGGGTGAGTCTCCTCAATATTATTGGTTTGGAGCGCGCCAAATGGATTCAAAACCTCGGCGGTATCTCCTTGATCATAATTTTGCTTGCGCTATTTGGATTGGGGGGCTTTTATCTATGGCAATTTGGCCCTTCACAATCTTTGGAGGCGGCCTCTTTCTGGCCAGATTGGAGTGATTTCTCACTATGGCCCTATTTTGCCTTGATTACTTTTTCTTTTGGGGGGATGGAGCTTACGCCTATCATGGCGGGTGAAAGTCATAATCCTCGCCGTATGATCCCCCGTTCTACCTTTCTCTCGGCCTTGATCGTGGGGCTTTTGTATCTCGCTAGTACCTTGATTTTGTTATTGATCCAGCCGCAGGGCGAAGTGGTGATTGTATCAGCCGTAGCAGATGCTTTCCAAACTATGGCCCAAGGATTGGGGTGGCCTTGGCTGGCCAATTTGAGCGGTATCATGATGACCTTAGCCTTGGTTGGAACGCTGGGCGCATGGATGACCGCAAACTCACGGATTCCCTTTGTTATTGGATTGGATCGCTATTTGCCGAAGCAGCTAGCTAATTTACACCCGCGTTTTGCTACGCCTTATGTCTCTATTTTGGCGCAGGCAGTGATCGTGAGCGTTCTTTTTTTGCTCTCCTTGGCGGGGGCATCGGTCAAAGGTGCTTATCTGCTGCTGCTCGATATGAGTGTGATCTTATACTTCATTCCCTTTGTCTATATGTTTGCTCTTTTGTGGATACATCGGCTTCGCCGAACGGGAGAGTCGCAAGCCATCATGCCTCTGGGGAAGCAGCGCTGGACAGCCGGTTTAATTGCTTTTGCCGGAGCGGCGATTACCATTTTTTCGATCGTCATTAGCTGTATCCCAAGCAAGGATGTCGCCCATCCCAAACTCTTCCTCCTAAAACTTCTTGGTGGTGGCCTACTCTTGCTGAGCTTAGGGCTACTGAGCTTTTGGCTCTATCAAAAAAGGCGAAAGGAATAATTCCTTCCGCCTTTTAGTAATTTGATAAAAGTATTCAGTAGCTAGATTTTTTTACCGTTCAGCTTGCTGAAATTCTTGCTCCTAAATACTTTTTACTAGCATTCTCAATGCCCTCCTAAGGCAGTAACACAAAGCGCTCTTGCCAAGTCCTACCGCTTTTGAGATCTAATACTTTGACCAAATAAGTACCTGCTGCATAATCATCTAGCCTTACTTCATGCTTGATTTGGGGAGGATAAGCGTTCTGGGACAGTAATCTCCCTTCAAGATCATAAATGCCTAGCTGAATGGGAATCGCTTGCTCCAATTGGATATTGAGGCGGTTTTGGGTCGGATTGGGAAAAACTTGAAACAAAGGCTCAGGGCCATCTATGCTGGTGGGATTGTTGTTGAGGTCGTCCAGCACCTTGGCGATATACTGGGTATTGGTTGCTTCGAGTCCGTAATAGCCTGCCAGCGGAACCGGGAAAGGAGTCGTGATGATGGTACCCGAACTGAGAAAGACTGAGTATAGCTGCAAATTGCTCGTGCTGTCAATGCCGACGATGAGGTATTGATCCGCATTGTAGTCGAAGGTGTGCAGATAACCAAAGGCATTTTGATAGCTACCCAATTGGAAGAGTGCTGTGAAAGTTCCCGTGATGGGATCTATTTCATAGAACTGCTGGTCGGCGTCGCTGACGGCATAGTATTTACCCGTAAAGTCGCTGACCTCTAGGCCGCGCAATGGTTCTGCAAAATTGAGCGGTGGAGAAACCATTATCGTATCATCATCGATGTCGATCTGATAAAATCGTCTTTGGCCGTTATCATCGATTCCGATCATGGCATATCGCTGCTCGGATTGATAAAAGGTTTGCAGGTAGGAATAGGTGCTGGCAAAGCCTGGAATTTCTTTTTCGGCCGCAACTGCCCCTGAGCTCATATCGATGCTATATAGACTGTCGCCACTGACGGGAGCCATATAGAGTTTGTCTGTAATGGCGCCATACTCCAAACCATGAAAACTAAACTGGCCGAGACCGGGAGAAGCTGCTTCATAGCCGCTGAGCGGAACGCTACTCACTTGTATGCTATCTAATCCAATCACCTTGAGACCAAAGCTATCAAATGTGGTATCGGAGAGCCGGGTGATATACATATATCGGCGCCCGACGGGATCGATAGAGCTGAGATAACCAAAGAAAGACTGATTGGGGAAATCTGTCGCTAAGGGAGTCTCTACTAACAAACCTGAGCTAGGATTGATTTGGTAGAGCGTATCGAGTACATTTTTGAGGAAGAAGCATTCTTGGGCATTGATCTGTGAGAAACCCAAGAGGAAAAGCAGCACGAATGAGGAGAATGTTTTTTTCATAATGGTAAGATTTTACATTCAGCCCCACCTCCATAACAGCTTTGCAAAAAAAATGTTTGCGAGCCTAGCGTTCTGCGCAGCTGAAAATGTAAATTGAGAGCAGAAATCTACTAACCTATATGCAAGCATTAGCGACCAAAATCTACGCTGGCGATCCTCGCCGTTTCTCTCGTCCCTTGGCCACCCGCGATGGAGACTATATCTACGAAGGCGAAAAAGGCATGATGGAGTCTGCCCTCTTTACGATCAAAGACAATCAAATCTATAAAGGCAGCGATAAAGGGTGGATGGAATCTCCCCTTGCTACCGTCAAGGATCGGAAGATATATAAAGGCGATAAAGGCTTTTTGGAAAAACCGATTGCGACCATCGTAGACGATAAGCTCTTTCCGGGCAAGAAAGGAGATACGGATCATCCGATTGCGACTTGTAAGCCGGGAGATGTAATGTCTTTGGCTGCGGCGGCGGTGATGATCCTACTGCCTTATGAATGATATTTGCGCTGAGGTAAAACTCTTGGGCAAAAGCGATACCTTATTTTTGCGGATTCCTTAATGCATGCGATGCAAGCTACAGGGCCTCCTATTGGTTCTGTCAGGGCCTATATTTTGCTGAAAATATTGATTTTGTAGTTGATATTAAGATTCCTATCTGGCTTGTAGGGTTGTTATATTAAATCCTTCCTAACTTCGCGGCATGAAGTTTACTGACTTTCGGATTTCGCCACAGATAAGTGAAAACTTAGCAGGACTTGGCTGGAAGCGTCCTACGGACATCCAGTTCAAAGCTATTCCGGCCATCCTCAGAAGAGAAGATGTTTTGGCTATTGCCCAAACGGGGACTGGCAAAACAGCCGCTTTTGCGATACCGATCATTCACCAACTTCACGAACGCAAGCGTTCGAAAAGAGCAGAAGGGATTCGCTGTCTCGTGATGGTGCCTACCCACGAATTGGCGATACAAGTCAAAGAAGCCTTTACCGAAATAGGTAAGCACTCTCGGGTCAAGACCTTTGCCATCTTTGGTGGGGTGGAGCAAGATCCGCAAATCGCGCAGCTTCAAAAAGGCCTAGATGTATTGATCGCAACCCCCGGTAGAGTTTTTGATCTGGTCAATCAAGGCTATTTAGAGCTTGGGCAAGTAGAAACCCTCGTTTTGGATGAAGCGGATCATATGTTGGCTCTGGGCTTTTATAAAGATATTCGCGATCTGCTCAAGTATTTACCCCGCAAGCGGCAGACCTTGTTTTTCTCTGCAACCATCGATGAGCAGATCAAAAAATTGGCTTATTCATTGGTCGTAAATGCAATCCGTATCCAAATCTCCCCCAAAAACCCCGTGGCGAGAAATATCGATCATGCGGTGGCTTTTATCGAGATGGATGATAAACGTTTTTTCTTGGAGCGGATCGTCAAAGAAAATGCAGAGAGCAAAATCCTCGTTTTTGTACGGACCAAGGTCCGAGCGGAACGCGTTGCCAAGGCCATGGCCCGTGTGGGAATCGATAGTCAGACCTTGCATGGAGATAAGGATCAAAAATCTCGCTTCAAAGCCTTGTCTGCTTTTCGTGAAGGCAAAACCAATCTTTTGATCGCCACTGATGTCAGTGCAAGAGGGATCGATATCAAAGGTGTAGAGTACGTCATCAATTATGATCTGCCGGAACAGGCCGAAAACTACGTCCACCGCGTAGGTCGGACCGGTAGAGCCAATCATAGGGGGCAAGCGCTCTCATTTACTAGCGAGCAAGAAAAGCCAATGTTGGCGATGATAGAGGAATACCTAGGGCATCCTATAGATCGTCTTGCTGTGGAAAATGCAGAATATAAGGATACCATTATGCTAACGGAGGACCATAGCAATGATTGGAAATCCTTGATGAAGGAAGCCCAAGAAATGGAGTCAAAGCCTAAAAAGCGGAAAAAGAAAAAAAGGAAAAAGTCTTAGCTGCTACTTATTTGATGGCTTGAATGTCTCTGCGAAAGCGTTCTGTCAACTCATAGACAAAACCATCCATGACGGCCTGCTCTTTGTTGTCAACGCCGGCACTCGCCTCAGCCATAGCTTCCATGATCTCCAGCATAGATTGATACTCTGGATCGGGACCATAGTCCTGACAAAAGAGAATAACCTTGCGATAGAGGTCTTCGATAGAAGCATTTTGTTTGACTTCGAAATCAAATGACCATTTGATTTCCTTACCCCAGGGATGATTGGCCAACAGTTTTTCGAGGGTTTTTACCTCCTCTTCTCTATGTCGTAGCTATGGCTGACGGAGGTATTCAAGAAGA
>JBCAWW010000375.1:0-5951 GCA_038534415.1 Bacteroidota bacterium
TTGGGCAAATTTAGTCTTTTAAGTTCATATTCACGTAACCATCCGTAAGGACCAGAAATTATATGAAACTATCCTTCTTATCTATTAGCTGTTTTTTATTGATTGGGTTAGGATTGCTAAGTTCCTGCTCTACTGAGGTCAAACTCAATGCAGAACCCAAAGATATCTGGGTTGTCTACAGCATCCTCAACGCCAATGACAGTGTACAATATGTACGCGTTTCTCGTGCTTTTTTGCCAGAAGGCAATGCATTGGAATATGCCAAGGATAATGACCAAAGTGTCAAGGGGCTAAACGTTACCCTGCAAGGGAACGGCAAAACTTACACCGCAGTAGAGCTCGATAGTGTGCTCAAGGATCCAGCGGACGGCACTTTTTATCCCTATACGACCGTTTATCGCTTCGATACTGGAGGGGATGATGCTTTAGCCGATGGCGAACGCTATGACTTAAAGGTACAACAAGCCGGAATCGATACTTTTTCTATAGAGTCTTATACTTATTTACCAGATAAAGTCGATTTTGTCAAGCCACTACCTGTAAGTGGTGCTGGGCAGCAAAAATGTTTGCGTAAGGTATCTTTAGAACGAGATTATAAATTGGAGTTTAGAAGGGGACTGGGCGCATCTTATGAGATTAGAGCCTTTTTAGATTACCAAGAAAATTTTGAGGAGAAGCAGGTTATGTTTGGGCCAACCAATCAGTTTGCAGAGGATTTTCGCTGCTTAGATGGCTTTTCTATTGTTTGCTACAACTTTGTCGCCAAGGACATTTTACGCTCTTTTGTCAATCAGGTAGATCCTCAACCGGGTTCTATTTATACTTACGAAGTAACAGAGGCCACCGAATGTAAAGATGATCCCGATTTATTGCCTGATGCTTTTCGCTTCAAGGTTACGGCCATTGATACCTTTCTGACGCGTTATTTATCTACGACTTCTCCTTCTTTTAATGATTTTTCGACTGTGCGGCCTGAATACACCAATATTACAGGTACAGTCACCACTTTAGGACTATTGGGGTCGATCAGCAGTAATGAGGCAGCGGCAAAGTTAGATGAGTGCTCACTCTACTTACTAAACTTTAATAATGAGCCTCCCCCTATTTCAGCTTGCAATTTGGATTAAGAAAGTAGGGGAGTTGAAATCAAAGCCCTTAATAATAAGAATGTTGTCCCGGTGGTCCTATGTGTGATCATCGGGACAATTAGTTTGGATATTTGCCCGAAAAGCTGGTATTTTCCTATATCGAACTACAACAATCTTTCGAACAGATTATTTTTTGAAGGCCAAATAGGATATGTCCACAGTCGGAAAACGCATTTTAGTGGTAGAGGATGACGAGGTGAACTTGATGATCGCAAAGCACATTTTGGGCAGAGCGGGATTTGAGGTATCTGCCGTCAACAATGGGGAAGAAGCAATTGAAATCGTCGCACAAGAAAGCTTTGATCTTATCTTAATGGATATTGAGATGCCGATCATGGATGGCGTAGAAGCAACCCCCGTCATCAGGGAATCCCCAAATGGGGCAAAAATCCCAATCATCGCCTTGACCGCCCACTCTATGCAGGAGAAACTCGACGAGTTTAAAGCCGCTGGAATGGACGATTATATCATCAAGCCCTTTGATGGTGGCAAGTTCCAAGCAATCGTTGATAAATATCTGAATTAACTACTCGGATATTTCGAATTTTCTGATCATCGTCAGCGTAGTTATTTTTGCTCAGGTGCTAATTTGTTTCGGAGTATAAGAATTTTGCATATATTCGAAAACCAAAGAAGCGTCTTGTATGCAAATCTGCGTTTATATGAAAACTGTCCTTGTTTCCGGCTTATTTTTGTTCAGCTGTTTAGGTGCTGCTGCACAAAACTTTAGTTTGGATACCATTTTTTTTGAGTTTGATCGTTTTGACCTCCAGACCTCTGATAAAGTGGTTTTGGATTCATTGATAGGCGATTTTACGAGTTATCCTTCCTACTTTGTCCAAATCTTTGGACATACCGATAGTATCGGATCGGATCAATACAATTTAGAGTTATCAAGACTTCGTGCCAGAACGATTGCCCTTTATCTAGTAGACCAAGGAGTTGATCTAAAGCGTATTGAATATGAGGGACTTGGGACGACCAAACCGGTTGGCTCCAATCTCACTTTTAGAGGTCGCCGGACAAATCGTCGAGCAGATCTCGCAATCGTATTTGCGGATGAGCTTGCCATTCCGGGGCAAGTTGATACTTCCGCCAATAATATTGTCGAAACACCTGTTGAAGAACCCAAGGATGTTCCCGACACAATTTATTGCGACTACAATCCTTTCAATGTCAATCCTGCCAAGCAGACGGTAATCATCGCTCCCAAAGGAGCGACTTTTGTTATTACCCCCAATACTTTGCAGACTGATGCTGAACAAGTAAGTGTTGAGGTCAACGAACTTTACGATCGAAAGACAATGGTAGAGTTGGCGATGCCAACCCTTTCCAAAGAAGGACCATTGGAAGCCGCTGGTATGGTTTCGATCAATGTGCGCGACGGACGAAAAATCGTCAATATTAGCACTGAGAATCCGATAGATGTTACGATGCCTGCGACTCGTAGAGATGCAGACATGGCAGCATATTCTGGAACTGGAGGAGCTAGAGGCGGGCGTTCGCGTAGTCGAGGTACTTCAGAACAACCCCCATTTAAAGTAGTAAATGGCTGGAATCTCGAAAGCGGCATCCCGGTAAAATACTTAGGCCGTGAAAAAGCCTACTCTTTCCAAATGCTTAAAAATGGTCGTTTTGCCATTGCTCGCCCACTTTATCACTCTCAAGACACTGGTCCTGATGACCTAGGGGTCGATATCGAGGTGAAGTTTAAAGGCAAAGTATTTCCTCGGGCTACCAAAGCCATGATCATTGGGGAAAGGGTCAAGACCTATATCCCAATGAAGCGTAGGGATAAGCGCAATTATAGTGCTACCAACGTTAAGTTTGTGGACCCTGCTCGTACAGAGTTAGTACTGGTTGCTGTGCAATATGATGACCGAGGTAATCCTTGGATCGCTCGTCGTACCTTTAAGGTAGGAGAGGTTGTGAGCAAGAAGAAATCCTCTAAGGGGCGTCCATTAGTGAAGATGAAACTGAAGTACAGAAAAGTTACTAAGTCTGAACTAGACGAATTACTTTCTGACCTTTAAGACCGGACGATAAAGCTCGAAAAACTGTGTTTCGAGCTCTTTTTCCCAATTATTAGCTACAAAACCAGCAAGGAGACAGCCATAGCGTGCCTCCTCATACCACTTGTCTTTTTTGTTCTTTTGTAAGAGTACATATTCGACTTGCTGGCTAAGCGCATGGTGCAGGCTATCTGAGCTCGCCTCGTACCTTAGCTCGGCATTGTGGGCCCAATCTATCCCATAGGGTGGGGGGACGTCTAAAAGGTAATGAGCGGCCGGTAATGCCGGTAGCACGGTAAAATGATCTCCATACTTGGCCTGCATCTGACGAAGCTCTTGGCTCTGCTGAAAAACTTCTAAACCCGTGAAGACTTTTTGTTGACTAGGAAAGACCTCCCCTAAATGGTAGAGGGTTTGTTCTCTCGGTGCCTCCCGGTAAGGAAATTGATAGAGCATGGCAAAGCACCAAATCACAAAGATTGTGAAAGCACCAAAAACATAGCGGGGTACTTGAAAATTGAATTCTTCTCGCAATCCTAGCAAAAAGGCAAATAAAATGGGGCCAAAGTAGAGCATTGGGGTAGCATATCCCCAACTGATACCCGAACACCAAGAGAGGGCTAGCATGCTAAAGAGGACAGCATAGGCTTTATTATTGAGCCAAAAGCCCTTGATCACTACTCCTAGGCCCAGCAGCCAAAAAGTTTGCGCAAAGCCATAAGCAGGGCCCAAATGCTCCGCACGATGCCATGAGTTGAAGACACTGAGAGAGAGTAGGCCGATAAATACCAACCAAAAAGCTCCTGCAGGCAACCAGCGCCATTGATAGAGGCTTGTGGCTTGCCAAACGATCACCAAGGGTAAAACAATAAGGAGAAAAGGCTTGACATATGGCTTGATACCTGCATCGAATAAATCTTGCAAGCTTCCTGCTCCACTGATCTGTTCAAACATTGCGGGGAGGAACTCTGGGGATTTTAGCGTTAGTCCGAAGGACAAAAGCCCTAAAAGGAGCGTCGGTATCGTAATCACCCGCCAATCAAACTTATAGTCCGAAAGTAGCCAAATAAGCCCTGCACCCACGATAGGCATGGGATAAAAGGCTTGCTTGCAGGCTGCTGCTGCCAACATACAGCAGAGCCCAAGGCCGCGCCAACCCCATGATTTATTTACGCTAATCAGATATAAGCCCAAGGAGGCCCAAAATAATCCATCAACAGTATGCCAAGGCATAGGCGGAAAATTATGTACCCCAAAGACAAAGGCCAATAGCGCGAAAACGGCCGGGGAAAGGCCTAGGTTTTGGTATTCAAAATATTTTTGCAGGCTACGGGTCGTCCAAAAAGCACTCGCCGCCATCATAAGATAAAATATTACTCTAACCCCTAAGCCTTCCCATGCTTGTGGTAGGATCGCCAATACTCCAGCATGTATATATGCGCTGAGTGGAGGACGTACATAGGTAAAATCGAGGTAAGGAACTTGGCCTTCTAAGATGCGCCAAGCGAGGCCAATGATGAAGCCTTGATCAGTATCACTGTAACCATAGGGGGCAAATGCCCAGCTATATAGCCCTGCTCCGAGTAATAAAAATATCCCTATATGTAAGGCTGTGCGCAAGGTAAATCACTTAGGTGCGATCCGTAACAATAAAAGGGAGACAGCAAAAAAGAGGACGTTTGGTAGCCAAACAGTTGCCCATATGGGAAAATCATCACTGACCAAAGCCCTGCCTCCGAATAATAGCCCTATATACAAGAAACTTAGCAAAAGGCCCATTCCTATCTGGAAAGCAATCCCGCCACGCGATTTTTTTGATGCCATCGCAAATCCAATCATGGTCAGTACAATTATGGCCACAGGGTCAGCATAACGCCTAGCTTGCTCGATGTATAAGTCTAGCAAAATATCCGAACCACGCATTTCCTCCAGGCGAATAAAATCAGCCAATTCTGGATTGGTACGGGTCTCTGCTTCCTGCTCTCTTACATATATATCGTTGGGAGCGATCAAAAGGGTGGTGTCAAGTGTGCTAAAATACTCCATCGTCTCGCCCTTCGTACCAATAAAGTCTCTTATCCGCACCTTTTCCATTTTCCAGCTTTTGGTGGAGTCTACCCACATGGCCTTACGCGCATAAAGGCGAGATTTGATATCGCCCTCGACCCAGCGTTCGATCGAGATCGTATGCCCTTCCCTCCGCTTTTCATTATAGTAACTGATATAGAAAAAAGTATCTTCCGCGATCTTTTTGTGGACATTCTTATTACTCGAAATTCGCTTTTTCTTAAAGTATTTATACTCAAACTCAATCCTGATCTCGGTCGTATTGGGGATCACATAACCTCTGAGGAAAAAGGAAACCCCTGCCATGAGTATGGAGGCAAAAATATAGGGGGCTAAAACTCTGTAAAAACTAACCCCCGAACTAAGTATGGGGATAAGTTCAGTGCGCTGAGACATTTGGGAGGTGAAAAAAATCACTCCCAAATAGATACAAAGAGGGGTCAGCAGATTGCCGTAATAGGGAATAAAGTTGAGATAGTACTCAAAAATAATTTCTCGGAGAGGCGGATCTTTATCGATAAATTCATCGACTTTTTCTACCAAATCCACCAAAACACAGATCACAAGCACCATTCCTAGGATAAAAAGGAAGGAAGCGATGTACTGTTTGACGATATATTTGTCGAGTAATTTCAATGCTCAGGCAACTATTTAAGGGTTTTTCGCTACTAATTTTACAGGGCTTACAACCCTAAAGAAGATTTAGCTTACTATCATTAGTAGC
>JBCAWW010000376.1:0-5943 GCA_038534415.1 Bacteroidota bacterium
GTCTTTGGCCCAGCATGTATTTCTCCCTCTTGACTAAAAAATTACCCTTTCTAATTCGCGATTTATGACCTGAATTTCTCCCTAACAAACTGTTGTAAGCATTGTCTGAGAAACTGAGTCAAAGGAGCATCTCCCGTCCAAGCAGTATCCTCAAATCTTGAGACGGGAATAATTCCCCTAACGCTGTTGGTAAGGAAAATTTCGTCTGCCTGATGCAGGTCTTTGAGTTTGAGCTTTTTCGCCTCCAGCGGAACTTTTAACTCTTTGCACAGCAGGAACAATTGTCGACGCATGACGCCGTCCAGGCAGCCGGAACTAATGGGGGGAGTAAATATTTTTTGCTGCCGGACCACAAAAATATTGGCGCCAGCAGTGTCTGCTACTTCTTTTTGGTTAAATAATACCGCATCATCGGCTCCTTGTTCTTTGGCGTAGATGCCTGCCAATACATAAGGGAGGGCATTGCCAGTTTTGAAGGGGGAGAGACTATCAAAATGAAGGGAAAGTGCTTGATAGGCCACTAATTGCTGGGGAGCCGTTCCCTGAAAGGGGTCATCCTTAAAAGACTGAGCCTCCATGAGATAGTACGGCTTGTTTTGAATAGGTGTGTAGGCCCCTGCACCCGCGCGATAAACCTGCAATCGAATATATCCATGCTTATCTACCTGATTGAGGGCAAGCAAACGATCCATCTCCTGAGAAAGCAAAAGTCGAAATTTCTCTGGATCAAAATCGTACTGCAGGACTTTCATCCCGGCCAACAATCGCTCCATGTGGTAGAGCAGAAATGGCAGTTTCCCATTATAGACCCTAATCGTCTCAAAGAGGCTATCGCCGTATTTAAAGCTACGGTTTAGCAAAGTGATTTCTGGGGCTCCCGGCTCGAGCTGTTGTCCATTGAGGATAAGCATAGCCCGAAAATAAGATTATTCCTTCACAAATTTGAAAGTAGAGACGCCTTGTTCATCACTGAGCCTTAAAAAATAATAACCCGCCGAAAGATGGTTTACGATGAGCTCCCCCTTGCTGAGTTGCCCGATACTGGGTGCTAAGGACTCTTGATGCAAAACCTTACCAAGCGTAGTCGACATTTGGAGTTGTAGTGGAGTTGCGCTGCTATTTTGGTACTGATAGTAGAGGATATCTTGTACTGGATTTGGCGTAACCATCACCATCAGATAATGACGCACTTGTGGTACTTTGACGGTCATGATTTTGCTAAGGCTAGTTTGTCCATCATGATCAATCTGCCTGATCCGGTAATACAATTGCCCTAAGCCCAATGCCCTGGCCTCCGCATCTCTAAACTGGTAAGTATTGGCCTCGCTACCGTTTTGCTGGGCATTTACTTGTCCAATGTCTCCAAATAGGCGTCCATCAATCGAACGCTGAATGAAGTAATGAGACACATTTTCCTCTTTTGCAATCCAATCAATTTGGCTAGCCTCCTTTTCCCATTTGGCCTCTAACCAAAGCCATTCGACAGGCAAAGAAATCGTATTGGGAAATAGCGTCCAACGATAAGAGGTCGCAGAGTTTTTGACAGAGATGAGATTGTTGTTGCCCTGTATTTCTTCTACCAATTCCCAACTATTACCGCTATTCGCGGAACGCATCAGTACCCACTCCTGATCAGGAGTAGGATTGAGCTCAGCAGTGGGAAAATAGAGTTGTAGTTTTTCTAGCGAATCAGTGGCTGGACTGATAAACTCAAAATAGCGAGGGATACTGCTTTCGCCTTGCCAGCTTTGAGGTGTATGCCCCCTTCGGAGAACGCTAAATCCGATATTGTTGGCTTGGCTGATGTATAAGCCCGTACCAGATAGATTGCTGTCTTGCACGGCTGGCAAATCTGTAATCGATTCAAAATAACCGCCTGAAGATCTTATCTGACTATTGACATCTTCTGTTAACCAAGATGCTGGTTCTAAGGCGACAATATGACTTTGTAGATTAAAGATCCCGCTTTCTAAAAATAAACTATCCCGGATAGCGAGATCCGATACCAAAATCACTTCTGCGGGATTACTGATCCTCAAACGCGAAATAAAATTGGCGTTGGCGTCCAAATGCTGGGTTTGAGAGGCCGATAATACTAACTCCCCTTTGCCCTCGACAGCACCTTGCAAGATCACATCTGATTGGACACTGATCTGAGTAGAATCCTTGATATAGATACCACTAGACCCAACGTAGATTTGAGATACACAGAGCGATTGACCCCATAACAGAAACAGTAAGGAGAGTAAAGCTTGTTTCATGTGAGACAAATTACAAATTATGGTAATTTGTCTATAATCATAATATTTCTAAATCCTACAAGCTTGGCTAATGGCTTTATGGTTTTTCTTGGGCTTCTTCCAGAGCCTTTAAGCGGTCCGCCAAGTCTTGATATTGGTTTTGCAGTTGGTGCAATTCGTCAGCTAAGGCTTCTTTTTCTTGGTGCATTTCTTTGACGGATTCGATCAGTAAGGCGCTCAATGCTAGATAGTTGACGGCTTTGTAGCCTGCTTCGTCAGTTGAAACAAGATAGGGGTAAACCTGCTCTACCTCCTGGGCGATGACGCCCATTTGCTGTTGGCTAGGCCAATCCATGTCCGACTGTTCCGCGAAGCGGAAATAATAAGAAACACCCCTCAATTGTAACAGATGTACTAAGGGATCCTCTATGGGATTTACTTCTTTTTTGAATCTGAGATCAGAGCTGAAGTATGCGCCATTTCGTTTATAGACGTAGCCATTAGTGGAAATCGTCAATACGGTATTGTAATAGCTGGTTCTGCTTAGATTTTCTATGCGAAGGGGGAGATCAGAGCCAGATTTACGGATGTGAAGGCTCGTCGAAGGGGAGTTGGTATTGATGCCAAGTCGCCTTTGGTCATTATCAAAGACGGCATATTGGGAATTGCCATCATAAAATTTGACTTGATCTCCGTAGATCATAAGATCATCTGAAGGGCGAAGTTCGAGATCATCGGCGGCGTAGAGCTCCAAATCATTGCTCTGCTCTTTGATGTAGGTAGAGGTGCCATCAAATTGAATTTGATCATTATCACCCAAACGAAGGTTGCCTTCAATGTGGAGTTTTTGCTGCGGATTGGAGGTGCCGATACCGACATTGCCCGAGAGACTGTGGTACTGATTATTGCCGCTAGTGGTCCAATTTCCTGAGCCGCCACCAGAAGGGATACTTTGGGTACTGAGGTCGCCATCATTGTCTACGACCACCATCCGATTGCCGCTCCCTCCTAGATTGGCTACTCGCAAAGTCCCATCGCCAAACAGACGCATCCATTCACGTTCGCCATAGGCATAATGGTAGTGCACAAAGCGTAAGTCGTCATCTCCATCATCTGCCCACATCAAGACGGCATCATTTTGATTGGTGCCATCAGAATGCATACCGAGGTACATATAGTCTGTGCCAAGTCCGATTTGTACGCCAGTAGTGCCATAGGTCGGATTTCCTACCCAGTTATCTCCTATTCGGAGAACGCCAATACCACTACCGCTACGGATGCGCGCCTCTCCTGTGAGATCGAATTTATAAGCTGGATTATTATTGCCAATGCCCACATTGCCACTATTGGCGGCATAGATATTATTTCCGCTACTCGTCCACAATGAGCTGGCCGAGGCTACAGCTTTCCAGCCATCTCCATGATCGTAAAACTCAAATTGATCTAAGTCGGTATTATAAATCAGCATACCATCAATCGTACTGGCCGTGGTGATATTGTTGCGCTGGCTGGTGGTCAAACGAGGAATCAAAATACCGCTATCAGTGCTCATGATTTCGAGCGCAGCTTTGGGGTCTACTGTCCCTATGCCAAGGTTTTGCCCTGATAGTCTATCACTAAGGGACAATAAAATACAGCTAAGAACTACTAGGGTAAATCGCATAATTGGCGGATTTAATCAGCAAAAGGGACAGGAATCTAATCTTTGATTCCTGTCCTTATTGATCGTTTGGGATTAGTCTTGCTGTGATTGAGCGGCTTCTAGTTTTGTTACTCTTTGCAGTAAAGCTTCATAGGCTTCATTTTGCGCCTTGAGTGCTTGATTTTCCTCTTCTAGTTTTTCTATTCTTTCGTTCATTTCGATCATGGACTGTGCCAATACTGGAGTCATTTTGGCGTAGTCAACCCATTTATAACCGTCAGGACGAGTGTGGACAAGGTGCGGCAATACGGCCTCTAAATCTTGGGCTACAAACCCAATTTGGGCATCAGCCGGAAATCCCTCTTGCGGAAATTCTGTTACTTTATAATTGTAACGGACGGCTTTTAGTTGGCTAACCATGGCCGTAGCGTTCTCCAAGGGAGAAATCTCCTCCTTGAAACGAAAATCCGAAGGACTACCTGAGCTAGTGGAAACAATCAAACCCGTAACGTGTAATTTGGCTTGAGGATCATCAGTACCGATTCCTACGCTGCCACCATTTTCTACATAAATACCTTCTGCATCTCCATCTCCAGAAATCCAATTAGTTGATAAACTTAGATTTTGAGAGGCGGTATGGCTACCCAGATTATCACCCGTTACACTCAGGCTAGCAGCATCTACCCAGAAAGCATTGCCATTGGCGTCAGATTGCAATACGTAGCCATTGGTCGCGCCATTGCTCAATTTCAAGAAAGCGGCTGAAGCAGTATCGCTGACATTGAGTACGTTTCCTACGGTGATATTTTGACTTACCGTGGCATTGCCGCTGACGCTAGCATTATTGGAAACGGTCAAATCGTTGGTGATGCTGGCGTCATTAGAGACAGTCAGGTCGTTGGTAACCGTTGCGTCATTGCTAAAGCTAGCGTTACCATTATTGTCGATTTGTAGGCCTTCATTTGCTCCGTCGGCGGAAAGCCAGTAGCTCCCTAACTCTAGGTTTTGACCCGCGGTATGGCTACCGAGATTATCACCCGTCACGCTCAATCCCGCAGCATCTACCCAGGAAGCATTGCCATTGGCGTCGGACTGAAGAACGTAGCCATTGGTCGCCCCATTGCTCAATTTTAAGAAAGCGGCTGAAGCAGTATCGCTGACATTGAGTACGTTTCCTACGGTGATATTTTGACTTACATCAGCATTGGCGCTAAAGCTCACATTGCCAGAGTTGTCAACCTGTAATCCTGCATTGGTACCGTCCGGGGACAACCAATAGTTGCCAATCTCTAAGTTTTGTCCAGCAGTATGACTTCCCAAATCATCCCCACCACTATCAAGAGGCTGCCAATTGGAACCATCAAAGAATTCATACTGATTTGTGCTAGTATTGTAGATCAACAATGAGGTCGCGGGCGAAGAAATACCATCTCTTTGGGAGGTCGTCAGGCGAGATATCAATATCCCTTTTGAGGAAGATACCACCTCAAACATGGAAGACTGGTCCGGTAAAATAGTGCCCACCCCAAGCTGAGCATAGGCGGCTAAGCCACTGACTGAAAAAAAGCAAGTGATGATCCAGGTTTTTAAGATCAGGCGCATAAATATTTTGATTGAGGAAAATTTGTGTGCAAAAATAATTTATGTTCAAATAATGACTGAGCCATGGCCTTTTCAAAGCATTTGAGAATGAATTGTTACAGGCGTTATTTTTGCAATTTTATTGTTAATTCTTTCGGACTTTTATCAAGTTTAGCTGTCTTTTGGACAATCCTAAGAACTGGAAAATGAAATACACTACTATTCTTCTTCTGCTTGGCTGTATGCTTAGTTTGAGCGCTTGCGGCCTGAAGTTTCACGATGTTCGAATTGAATTGGAGCTAAGCGATACTACTTCTGCTGAGATGCCGGTTTACATCAGCGGCAATGATATAGCACTTGGGTCTTGGGAAGCCGATAAGATCAAAATGAAAGGCGGCCCACAACTTTATTATATAGAACTAAAAGCCCCTACTTCTATAGATTTAGAGTATAAGTTTACCCGGGGAAGCTGGGCCACAG